>NZ_QBLR01000096.1:0-12472 GCF_003070835.1 Halanaerobium sp.
GGCCTGACTCCCGGAATAATCAAACTCAGCTGCCTGCCCAATAATAATCGGTCCTGAACCAATAACCATTACTTTATTAATATCTTTTCTTTTAGGCATCTTATCCTCCTTAGATTTTTTGAAATATATTTGGGAATATTTTCTAAGTACCCGGTACCATCAGCGCATCAATTCAACAAATTGATCAAATAGATAGTGAGAGTCTTCTGGTCCCGGTGAAGCTTCTGGATGATACTGAACAGAAAAAGCTGGATATTTCTGATGTCTAAAGCCTTCAACTGTCTGATCGTTTACATTGATATGAGTCAATTCCAAATCCAGCTCAGCCAGCGATTCTTCTTTAATGGCAAAACCATGATTTTGTGAAGTAATATAAACTCGATTTGTACTCAGGTCTTTAACCGGATGGTTGGCACCTCGATGGCCAAATTTAAGTTTGTAGGTTTCTGCACCACAGGCTCTACCCAAAAGCTGATGTCCGAGGCAGATTCCAAAGATTGGAACTTCTCCTAATAGTTCAGCAATTGTTTCTGCTACATAGTCGGCAGCTTCCGGGTCACCGGGGCCATTTGAAACCATTACACCATCAGGACTATAATCTAATATTTTCTTAACTGAAGTGCTGGCCGGTACCATGATTACCTCACAATTCCTCGCAAGCAGTGAATTTTTAATATTATCTTTGGCTCCACAGTCAACTAAAACTACTCGATATTTGTTCCCTGCCCCATATTTTTCGACTTCTTTGCGGCTGACCTGAGATACTAAATCTCTACCGGAAAGCCCGGGTGCCTTTTTTGCTTTCTCTATCAATTCTTTATCACTTGAATTGTCAGTAGTTATAATACCGCGCATTGTTCCCTCTCGCCGCAAAATTTTAGTCAGGGCTCTGGTATCTATACCATTAATTGCTGTAATTCCATTTTCTTTTAAATATCTTTCCAGTTTCTTCTTTAAACGCCAGTTTTCTGGTTCTTCAGCAAACTCTTTAACGATAAATCCATTGACATGAGATTTAAATGACTCAAAGTCATCTTCATTAATGCCATAATTTCCTATTAAAGGATAGGTCATACAGACAATTTCTCCCTTATAAGAGGGATCAGTAAGAATCTCCTGGTAACCAGTCATGCTGGTATTGAAAACTATTTCGCCTGCACTTTCTTTTTCCGCACCAAAAAGTTCACCTGTAAAAATACTCCCTTCTTCTAGAACAAGTTTTGCTTTTTTCATTTAACTACCTCCACTTTTTGTTTGCTAAAAACATTAGCTTAATTCCAACAGTATAATTTACTACTTTACTACTTTAAGTTGTTTTTTAAGTAATTTACTAAAGTTTATTGATAAAAATAAAACCTTCTCCCCAGAAAGTATGGTTTGAAGGTTAAAATTGACATAGTAAGGCTAAATTTCTGGAGTCATCCCAGAATTTCTCAACTTACATTTCTACCTTTGCCAGCCTCTCTGGACTGATTTAAAAGGATAAGCTATTTTGTTATTATTGTGATTTAGTTTAACATTAAATTTAAAAACTGTCAACAAATATCCATGGATACATTAAATTTTCCTGGCCTTATATTTAGTATGCAGCAGCCTATGAGCTTTTTCACTGCCTGGCTTTTCTAAATAATTGTCGTAAAGCTTTTTAATATAGGGATTTTCATGAGATTTGCGCAGCTTTTTCTCCTTATCTATTCTATAAATTGCCTGCTGTCTCTTTTCTAATACATTATCAGCACAGGAAATTGGCTGACCTCCTCCACCCATACAGCCACCAGGACAGGCCATAAATTCTACAAAATCAAATTCTTCGCCCTCTTTAATCATTTCCATTACTCTGCGTGCATTACCAAGACCATGAGCAACTGCGGCTTTTAATTTCAGTTCTCCAATCTCTACTTCAGCTTTTTTTATTCCCTCTAACCCCCTTACACTATCAAAATCTATATTTTCTAACTCCTGCCCCGTAATTAATTCAGTTGCTGTTCTAAGAGCTGCCTCCATAACTCCACCTGTAGTACCGAAAATATCTGCTGCTCCGGAGGAAACTCCCAGCAGTTCATCATACTCACTTTCTTCCAGGTTAAGAAAATCAATTCCAGCTGATTTGATCATTGCAGCCAGTTCTCTGGTTGTCAAAACATAATCCACATCTCCAGCCATCTCGTCTCTTTTAGCTTCAAATTTTTTAGCTGTACAGGGCATTACTGAAACAACAACAATGTCTTCCGGATCTATTCCAGCTTCTTTAGCATAATAAGTTTTTGCTAAAGCTCCAAACATCTGCTGCGGTGATTTAGCAGATGAAAGATTATCTAAATATTCAGGGTAGAAATGCTCGATAAATTTAATCCACCCCGGACTGCAGGAGGTAAACAAAGGCAGTTTACCACCACTATTTATTCTTTCAATTAACTCTGTTCCCTCCTCCATAATAGTTAAATCAGCAGTAAAATTAGTATCGAAAACTGCATCAAAACCTAGTCTTTTCAAAGCTGTGACCAGCTGGCCGGTAGAAATATCTCCCGCCTGATTGGAAAAAGGTTCCGAAATTGCTACCCTAACTGCCGGAGCTGTCTGTACCACTACATGTTTTGTCTGATCACTTAGAATGTCTAAAACAATATCTTTCTGATAAAGCTCATGTAAGGCACCTGTAGGACAGGAAAGTATACACTGACCACAGTTAGTACATTCTACATTACCCATTCCTCTATTTTTAAAAGTTGTAACAACTGTTTCCGGGCCCCTATTTGCTGTAGTGAAAATTCCTATTCCCTGAACTTCTTCACATTTTCTTATACAGCGGTTACAGCTGATACATTTTTCAGGTTCTCTAATAATTGAATAGCTAGAATTATCAATACCTTCTCCTCTTTTAATTGGATCCAGCCTCATCTTAGATACTCCAATATCTTCAGCAATATTTTTTAGTTCACAATTATTGGCCCGACTGCAGGTTAAACAATTAAGCTGACAGTCAATATTATGAGTCGCAATTATTAATTCAAATAAATTTTTTCTCAAGTTCCTTACTTTTTTAGAATGAGTCTTAATTTCCATACCAGCCTGAATATCAGTTGCACAGGCAGGCTTAAGCAGCTCTTCTCCCTCAATCTCAACTACACATAATCTGCAGCCACCATAAATTGAAAGCCCTTCTTCATAACAGAGGGTTGGTATATTTATCTTAGCTTTCTTTGCTGCATCTAAAATACTCATCTTTTCTTTTAGCTCCATCTCAATTCCATCAATTACTGCCTTAAGCATAAATCTTACCTCCAATCTTTAACTCTTGTCCATAGTTTTCGATAACTGAGCTAATAAAGTTAAGTGAGGACTGACCCAAGCCACAGCGGGCTGCCAGCCTGATTGTATTACCAATATCGGAAATCAATTCGGCATCGATTTTCTGCCCACTATTTTTAAATTCTTTTAATATTTTATTGATCTGCCTATTCCCTTCACGACAGGGAAAACAGGTACCACAGGTTTCATCCATATAAAATCTAGACACATTTAACATCAAATCTAAGAGATCATGTTTTTTACTGACTGCAATTACTGCACCTGAGCCAAGACTGCTCCCCCTCTTTTCAAAAGCCTGATAACTATAGGGAAAGTCTAAATCTTTTGCTGTAATTAGGGCGGTTGAAATCCCACCAGGTATAACAAACTTTAAATTTTCTCCCGCTTTAATACCTCCGGCTAAATCATAAATAATTTCCTGGAGAGTAATTTTCCCAAATTCAACCTCATACAAACCAGGTTTATTTAGATCTCCACTTAAACACAGCAGTTTTGTGCCGCGGCTGCCTTCAATTCCTAGATTTGCAAATTCTTCAGAATCAGGATTTAAGACTTCTGCAGCACAGCATAAACTTTCTACATTATTGACAACTGTTGGCTGACTAAACAGGCCTTCCTGAATTGGATAAGGCGGTTTGATCCGGGAGCGTCCTCTTTTTCCCTCAATAGAATTCAATAATGAAGTTTCATCACCACATACATAGGCCCCAGCTCCCCTGACCAGCTTTATCTCTAATTTGAAATTACTATCAAATATCTTACTATCTAAAATTTTGTTTTTCCTGGCAGCTGCAATTATTTCAGTAAAGACTTCAATTGCTCTTGTATATTCACCCCGGATATAGATATAGGCCTTATCTGCACCGATAGCAAAAGCTGCAAGCATAATTCCTTCTAAAACTTTAAGCGGTCTCTCTTCTAATAAATATCTATCTTTAAAAGTACCCGGCTCACCCTCATCTGCATTACAGACAAGAAATTTTTCTTCTCCTTCAACCTCAGAAGCCAACTGCCATTTGAGTCCTGTCGGAAAAGCTGCACCACCCCGGCCCTTAAGTTCAGAATCTTTGATTTTTTGAATAGTCTCTTTCCGTCCCATTCGAAGAGCATTTTTTATTGATTTAAAATCATAATCCAGGATATTGAGTAATTTATCTCCTTTAAGATATAATTTTTCAGAAACCATAATCTCTCTCCTTTCAGAGATGCTTATTTTGAACACTTATCCAAACAAAATATTTAAATTAGATACAGCCACCTAAAATTTCAAGAGCCTTATTTCCATCTATTTTTGTGTAAATTTTATTATTCACCATCATTACAGGTCCTTCTCCACAGTGGCCCAGGCATTCAACGACTTCAAGTGTAAACTTTTTATCTTTTGTGGTCTGATGACTTTCCAAATTTAGATATGATTTTACTGCTTTCAAAACAGATTCTGACTGATTAAGATGGCAGGATATGCTGTCACAAATTCTAATTATATATTTTCCCGTTGGTTCAGTATAAAACATTGAGTAAAATGAAATAACACCATAGATATTTGCTCTCGGCAGCTGATACTTTTCTGCCAGTTCTTTAATTACAGTTTCTGGAATATAACCATAGGTACTTTGAACTTCGTGTAACTTTTCTAATAAACTGTCCTGATAAAATAATGATCTGGCTTTAGACACAGGAAACCAACTCCTTTTGTGATAATTTTAACTAATTTGGCTATATTTTTGTGAATTTTCAGTCTTTTGAGGGCGAGAAAACCTTATATTTATCCTAAGTTAATAATATCACACCTCGACTATTTTAATCAAATGTTAATAACTAGAGTAAATATAAAAATATTGAATTTATACTAAGTTCTTGATATAAAAAAGTCAGGAAATTTATCCTGACTCTTATTCAAGCTAATATTTATCATTCAGCTCCAGTAAATTCAGAAGTATCTATGATCTTTTCCATCAAAAGACCAATTATAAAGATTGAAATAAGTGTAAATATAAACCGCAGAATTGAAAATTTAAGACCTACAAATTGAATTTCTACTCCCAGTTGAGGTACTTTTAGTGAAGCCCAAACCCCTAAAAAAATTATCACATTGGAGAGACTTGCTTTTTTTCGCAGAAGTTCTGCAGCAATTGGAAAAGCGACATACATTGGTCCTGTTGGTAGTGTTCCTAAAAATACTGCTAAAAATTTACCCTGAAATGAGGAATTATGCCCCAGATATTTCTCTACCATTGACGTTGGTACCCAGCGATCAGCGAGCCCCATGATTACTAAAACAGCTGGAAAAACAAAAATCATCTCTTTTAAATAGCGGGACGACATCGAAATAGCTGCGGGAAAGCGATCTGGAAATATATATCTAAAAGCTGCCAGTACTATTCCCCAGAAAATTATAGTCTTAATTGTCTTTTTAATATTTTGATTAAATTTTTGTTGTTTTTTTTCAGCCGCCATTTTTTCCTGTTTATTTTTTTGTTTTGATTCTCTAAATTATTTGCTGCTGCCATTAAATAAACACCCCAATCATAAAAGCAATTATCACTGCAAAAATTAAAGCCAGTCCATTCCGATAAATTGTTATCTTTTTACCTAATTCTTTTAATTCAACTGGTATTGTCACAAAACCAACCATCGTTAAAGTAGTAATAAAAGCTGCTACCGGTGTATAAGATGCCCCTGCATCAATTAAAGAGCCTGCTAAAGGTAAGGCTATCAGACTTGGAATCATCATAACTGCTCCAAATAATGCTGCTCCCCCAACCTGTATCAAAGAAAAATCTCCTCCTAAAAATTCTTTAATTAACTCCGGCGGTAAAAATGAAAAAATAATACCAATTACTGCAACCAAAGAAATAAGCTGAGGAGCCAGGCCTAATCCTTTTGAAACTGCAATTTTTAACGCCTGTTTTGATTTTTCTTTATCTTTAATCAATGAAAATAGAACTAAAACTAAAGCAGATATATTAATCACTGCTGCTATCATAATTTAACCTCCTGCTGACACCTATTAACAATATTTTATCTTATAAAATTATTATAATCAAATGTTCAAAAACAGTCAGTGAGGCAAATCACAAATCTGCAACTTTATTTTTTAAATTTAATTAAGTATTAGGATTACCACTCAACCAGTGTCTACCCGCAGTTTTAATAGCTGCAGCGCCCAGAGGTGCTGTTACCACAATCGATAATACAGCCAGTGCTAAAATTAATTCTCCAGAAGCTACTCCAGCAGCCAGCGGAATTGCACCAATTGCCGCCTGAACTGTTGCTTTTGGTGTATAGGCAAGCACACAAAAACCCCGCTCTTTTAAATTAAGTTCTGTCCCCATCAGAGAAATTAAAACACCGACCGATCTGGCAGTAAGACCAACTGCAATGATGATTAAACCTAAAAGTCCTGATTCAAATGCAAGCTGAATATTAACTTCAGCTCCTATTAAAACAAATAACATTAGTTCTGCAAAAACCCAGATTTTATTGAATTTAGAAGAAAGTCTTTTCCCTAAAACTGAATAACGCTCCTGAATCACAAACCCAATTACCATTATTCCAAGCAGAGTAGCAATCGGAATAATTCCTTCTAAAAAATGTTCCAGGGAGTTCATTAAAATACCAAAACTTAAAATCAAAAGTGCTTTTTTAGTATCACGAATATGATATTTTTTAAAAATATAGATTAAAAATAAGGCGATTACTGTGCCCAAAATTATTCCTAAAAATATGGCTAAAGGTACATTTAATATCTGTCTATAAATATTAATCTGCTGCCCGCCATAAATACTTAAAAAGGCTGAAAATATAGTAATTGCAACTACATCATCAACCGAAGCACCTGTCAAAACAAGTGTTGGAACTCCTTTGGCTGCCCCCTTCCCCTGTTCGATTAAGGACAACATCTGAGGAACCACTACTGCTGGTGAAACTGCAGCAATGATAAAAGCCAGAATTCCTGCTTCAATGAACTCGAAATTGAGCAGATAAACAGCAGCTATTATTACTGCTGCACCTTCCATTAAACCAGGAATGAAACTCAACTTAACTGCAGGTACTCCTACTTTTTTTAGTGTTTCTTTTTCTATCCCCAGACCAGCTCTAATCAAAATCACTATTAAGGCAATCATCCTCAAATCTGAAGAAATATTTAAGATATCCTGACTGATTAAATCAAAACCATAAGGCCCCAGTAAAATACCAATTAAAAGCATTCCCAGTAAAGCAGGAAGTTTTAAGCGATCAAAAAATCTCCCAAATAATAAAGCAAATAGAATAATTAATGCTAAACTTAAAGCCAAAGTAATCTCTCCTTGATTGTGAATTTTTTCTCCTGTACCAGGTACAAAACGGCCGTTTTGTACCTGGTACCAACGAATAAGAAATAAAAAAAGGCTCCCATCCAGATAGGGAAATCCCTAACTAGATAGGAGCCATCAACTGTCATCATCTAACAGTGGTTAAAGGGGGTGCTCCATCCCCTTAATTCATTTCATTTACAAAAATTTTATGTAGTTCTACATTTAGATCAAAGCCAAGCTCTCTTAAACTATGATCAAATGCTTTTAAAGTTCGATAAAGTTTGTCTTCATAACAATTTTCTCCCATATGACCAATCCGAATTAATTTATCTTCGAATTCTCCCAGTGAAGCTGCAATCATTACATTATGACTTTCTGTCATCAGCTGATTTAATTCCTGATAGCTTATCCCCTCAGGTATTTCTATCGCTGTTACTGTGTCAGAATAACCATTTTCTGCATATAAACTTAGATTGGATTCTTTTATAGCACTTCTTACTGCACCGGCAATTTTACTGTGGCGCTGAAAAACTTCTTTATCTGCCAGCCATTTATTTAAAGCAGCATCCAGAGCATAAATATCACTAATTGCCTGAGTATAGGGGAAATATTTTTCCTCATACCAGTTCTGCCAGAGTTGAAGATTGGTATAATAACCTCTAACAGCTGTTTCACGATTATTAACTGCTTCCCAGGCTGCATCACTAACGCTCATAAATGTAAGTCCTGGTGGTACCGATAAACATTTTTGAGAACCACCAAGTATAATATCAATCCCCCATTCATCAACTTCAATAGGTACACCACCAATTGCAGAAACAGAATCTACAACTGATAAAATATTATTTTTATTTAATAAATTAGTAATTTCTTCTGCATTATTTATTACCCCAGTAGGAGTTTCACAGTGAACAAAGGTAGCAAATTTAAAATCATTTTCTTCTGCCAACTTTGCTTCTAATTTATCTATATCAATCTCTTGCTTATATGGGAATTCCCACCTTGTAACATCTGCACCATAAAGATCAGCAAAATCTGCAAAACCTCTGCCAAAGATTCCATTATCCAGGACCAGAACCCTATCCCCTGGTTCAATTAAAGAAGCACAGGCAGATTCAAGACCTAAAATTCCCTCCCCACTCATAATAATCACATCATTTTTTGTCTTCAATACCTGCTGCAGTTTTGAGCTGACATCAAGGTAAAAATCAAAAAATTCAGGATCAAGATCTGGGTTGGTAATTTTGCGGCTCATTGCCCGTCTAACCTCTTCGCTGACCTCAGTTGGGCCGGGTGTCATTATTAATAAATCACTCACAAAAATCACTCCCACAATTTTACGGTCTAATATAGATTTTATAACTTTTTATAGGAGATTGTCAAGCTAATTGTTGAAAGAGACTGCACTTAATTTTGTGATTTAAAGTGATTATCGTTAAATAAACAGTACAGCCTCTTTTTTTGAACTATTAATTAATTTTTAGGATTTCAGTAGAATAACCTTCTAATTTTAGTCTTAACTCTTCTGAATCAGATTGATGTTCTTTTCCAGACAGTAAATCTATAGCCCGCACTTCATTTTTAAGCTTTAAATTTATCTCTTTAGCTGTTTGGGATGTATTTAAAACTGTATATATTTTACCATTTTCATCTTCTCGTTTTACAATCACGACTTTTGGTTCACTATCTACAGCTTCAAATTGGACTCCTGCTGTTCGTAAAACCTTATTTTCTTTTCGTATTTTGGCTAATTTGCTGTAATATTGATATAGCTCCTGATCAGGACTATTTCCATTTGGTCTTTCTTCCCAGAGCATTGTACGGCGTGTATCCGGGTCTGAAGCGCCACTTAAGCCAACTTCAGTTCCGTAATAGACCATTGGAGCCCCTGGATAGGTAAACTGGAGAGCTGCAGCCATTTTAAGCTTTTCTTTATTACCCCCAGAGCTGTATAAAAATCTTTCCGTATCATGACTGTCAATTAAATTCTGAAGACTGAAAACAGCCTGAGTTGGATAATCTAAATTTGGTTCATTAATTCTATTAATAAAATCCTGAGCATCTATTCTTTCTTCAGCGATAAATGCAAGGACTGCCTCTCTAAAGCGGTAATTCATAACAGCATCAAATTCATCACCCTGCAGATACTGAGCAGCATTATTCCAAATTTCACCTGTTATATAGGCAGCTGGATTTATTTCTTTAACAAAATTTCTCCACTCCTGCCAGAATTCCGGGTGTCTGGCTTTAACGTCATTTGCAACATCAAGCCTCCAGCCGTCAATTCCATCACTGGGATCTCCATCACCATTAGGATCCATCCATTTTTCTGTAATTTTATAAATATAATCTTTTACTTCGGGATTATCTAAATTCAGAACCGGATGATTTCCATAGCCTGCCCAGCCTTGATAATTTGGCTCTATGTTTTCAGTGCGCTGCTCATATAATGTGGTCACTGGATAATCTTCAATATAAAACCAGTCACTATATTCTGAGTCTTTTCCGTTTTCTACCACATCCTCAAAGGCAAAAAACTCAAAACCACTGTGGTTAAAAACTGCATCCAGTACAATTTTAATTCCATTTTGATGTGCGTTTTTTATAAACTTCTCAAAATAAGCTTCAGAAGCTTCAAAATCTCCCTTTACTGCCAGATTATCATCTATTTTTCCATAATCAGCTGTATTGTAGCGGTGATTTGCAGTTGCTTCGAAAACTGGATTAAAATAAATTGCATTAATGCCGAGCTCTTTTAAATAATTAAATTTCTGCTCAACTCCCTGCAGGTCACCACCATAGAAAACATGCCAGCCTGATTTAGGGTGAATTGATGGATCTAAATCAGTAAAATTATCTGGGTTAAGCTGATGACTCTCACTCTCTTTAATTCCCTGATACCATTCTGGAACTATATTTTTATATCTTTGTTCGTTGCTTTTATAGGTTTCAATTAATTCTGGATCATTAGCTGGATTTCCATTATAAAATCTATCAGGGAAAATTTGATAAAAAACAGCATCCTGCACCCATTTTGGAGTTTTAAAGCTCTCTACTTCAGAAGGATCATAGAAAAAATATTTTAAGTTATTAAACCCGCTGCCATTTTGATGATAAAGCAGCTCGGAATCAGCATCTTTAATTAAAAAAGTATACTCCAGAGCTTCATCCAAATTGTTGAGCGAAACTGTCCAGTAATCAATTTTATTATCTGCACTGTAATGACTCATCTGTTTTTGGTTTCTCTCAGTACCAATTTTGGTCATTAAAGCTACAGTTTCTACATCATTTTTTCTGGTTTCCAGCCTGATCTCAACTTTATCCTCATTAAATTTATTTAAATACACTCTATTTTCGGGATTATGTAAAACAAATTCTTTATTAATCTCACCATCACCGACCTGAGCTTCTTCTAAGTCTTTTTCACCAATATTAATGATTGAGTTTTTTCCTCCGTGTCCATCAGCTGTTGTCAGCTCATTAGTTGGATCATGAAACCAGTGTTCACCATTGATGACAAATTTGTACTGATGCTCACCCGGGCGCAGATTATATTCTAAAATATAATTACCATCTGCATCCGGCCCTTTCATCTTTTCAGCAGCTGGCTGCCAGTCATTAAATGAACCAGCAAGATATACTGCATTCACTTCCCCCTCAAAATCAACTTCTTCTGGATTAAAAGAAAATTTAACCTGTTCTGCCAGTACAGTTGTTGAAAAACTAAGCAGAAGCATCAGAATAATAGCTAAAATTAAATTTTTAAATAAATACTTTCTAAATTTTTTATTCATCTTGGCCCTCCTTGTTTCAATGCGCAAACGATTGCACAAAATTAAAAAAATAATATCATAAAAATTTTGAATACTGTTATTATTTTATATAATCAGCGGTCAAAAGTCAAGAAATTCCAAATAATCAAATTAACAGATCGGGTTAAATCACTTTTTAATCTTAAATTCCATTAAAAATAAAGGCAGCAAAAAAGCACTCAGCATAATCACTGCCAGTGCGATTGCCTGTGAAAGGTTGGTCTGGCTTAAACTATAAATTGCAGTAGTTAAAGTTTGAGTTTTTCCACTCATATTACCTGCAAAAATAATTGTTGCCCCAAATTCTCCGGCTGCTCTTAAGATTGAAATAATTAAGGCAGTAGTAAACCCCCGCCGGCTTAGAGGTAAATATACTTTAAATAATAGATCATTTTCTGCTGCCCCCTCCACCATAGCCGCTTCTATAAGATTCTTATTGATTTCAACAAAGGAATTTTTTAAAGTATGAATAAATAAAGGCAGCATCACAAAGCTTTGAACAATAACTAAGGAACCAAAAGTGAAAGCCAGATTTCCAGTTAAATATGACAAAACCCCTCGATTCCCAAAGGTTAAAAGCAAGGCCAGCCCTGTAATGCTGGGAGGAAGAAGAAGCGGAAGACTAATCAAAATATTTATCATTTTATTAACATATCCATTTTTTCGGCTGCTCAAATAGCTAAAAGGAACACCTAAAATAATCGTCAGTAGAGCAGAAATACTAAGTGAAAAAAAAGTGATTTTAAAAGCAGATAAAACATTCATATTCTTAAATATATTTAGGATATCCACAGCTGAGCTTTCTATAAATAATGAAAGTATTATAAGAAATATAAAGGAAATGTTTAAAGCTGAAAGTATATAAATTGATAACTGAACTGGAAATGACGAATCTGCAGACTTTGAAAAAAAGGCTGCTGGTAGCAGAGCAGATTGTTGATATTTTTCACTTTTACTTTTTTGCTTCAAAACTGAATTATCATTCATATTTTTTCACTCGCTTAAAATTATATTTTAAAAATATTTGTTGTGCTGAACTACTGAGAATATAAT
>NZ_QBLR01000097.1:0-12472 GCF_003070835.1 Halanaerobium sp.
ATTTTATTAATAATAGAATTCAGCTTAATTTTTTCTTCTTTTAAATTAAACAGCTTATTTTGAGCTTCAGCAAATTCATTCAATCTTTCAATTAAACTGGTCATTCTCGCAGTTTCTTCCTGCATTTCAGTGATACTTTCCTGATCAGCTTTAATTTTACCATCTTCAATTGCTTCTAAATAACCTTTAATCGTAGTAAGAGGAGTTCGTAACTCATGAGCTAAATCAGAAGTTGATTCCTTTCTAATTTTTTCCAGTTTATCAAGTTTCTTACTCATTAAATTAAAGGCTTTAATTAGTTCAACTAATTCGTCATCTCCTTTGCTTGTAATATTCTGCTGATAATTTCCACCGGCAACTTCCAGGGCAGCATTTTTTAATTTAATTAAAGGATCAGTAATTTTCTTTGATAAAATAAAAGAAAGAAAAATAATTAATAAAATTACAATTAGTGCACTAAAAATAATTGCTCTATAAATATTTCTTCTAAAATAGTTATATAGTTCTGAATCAAGCTGATTTTCTGCACTCATTTCTTTCCAGAAAAGTGTCAGCACTTTCTCTCCAGCAGCATAAACTTCTCTGCTCATAGTTTTACCAGGTAAGTCCTCAGGTGTCTGGCGCATACTATTTAGATGGGGATTACTGTTCATTCCCATTCTTCGCATCATCTGATTCATCTGATTATTCTGGACGGGAAAATAAATGATTTCTCCCTGATTGTTTTCAACCCAGATAGGAATTCTATTAGTTCTGCTGAAATTATCAATTAAATTTTCGACACTCGCAAAACCATCATCTGCCAGATTTTCACTTAAAACTTCTGCCAGCTCAGAAATAGTTTCTTCTCGCTGTAAGTTTATAAAATTATCAAATCTTTCTCCAATCGAAAAATTAATAAATATCCCAACCATTAATAATGAAAGAATAACAAGTATTAAAAAAACAAGAAAAAGTTTTTTGCCCAGTTTTGACATTAAAGATCACCTGTGAATTTATAACCAGCACCGTAAACAGTTACTATATACTGGTCTTTTTCCAGTACCATTTTTTTACGGATATTTTTTATGTGAGCATCGATAGTCCGATCAAAACCACTAAATTCTAGACCCATAACTTTATCAGCCAGCTGATCTCTGCTCAAAACCTGGCCGGCATTATTTATTAGGGTCATCAAAATTTTAAATTCAGTACTGGTTAACTCACAGTCTTTATCCTCTTTTTTAACCGTCATTTCATCAGGATATATTTTGAATTCTCCACTGTTAAGAGAAATTATACTTGCTTTTTCCATACTGCCGCTGCGTCTTAAAATTGCCCTCGTTCTTACAAGCAGTTCCCGAGGGCTAAATGGTTTAGTAAGATAATCATCTGCACCATAATTAAATCCACTAATTTTATCCTCTTCAGTACTCTTGGCAGTCAGCATAATTATTGGAATTTCAGAAATCTGTCTAATTTTCTGGCAGACCTCTTCACCACTAATTTTAGGCAGCATTAAGTCTAAAATAATTAAATCAAAATTTTCGCTTTTAAAAATATTCAGAGCTTCCTCTCCATCAACCGCTTCTGAAATATGATATTCATCCTGCAGATAACTTTTAATTATCTTTCTTATTTTCATTTCGTCTTCAACTACCAGAATTTTTTCCATAATGCCACCTCAAAATAATAATCGGCTATTCTTAGTCCAGTCTACTAATAAGTCCCTAGCTATTATCTATTATATAACTTAACACCTGGATAACACAAGTTAAAATAAGATTAAAAATAAAAAATCTGTCTGCCATTTTGGCAGACAGATAAAATTTCTATCTAGGTTCTACAATTAATTTAATTGCAGTTCTTTCCTCCCCATCGATTTCGATATCAGTGAAAGCAGGAATACAGATCAAATCAATTCCACTGGGAGCTACAAATCCTCTTGCAATTGCTACTGCCTTTACTCCTTGATTTAGAGCTCCTGCCCCAATTGCCTGAAGTTCTGCATTTCCATTTTCTCTGAGAACTCCAGCTAGAGCCCCGGCAACTTTGTTTGGACTAGAACTTGATGATACTTTTAATACTTCCATCTTTGTCTATTACCCCCTTGAATAAATAATATATTATTTCCCTCTATATAATATATTAGCCATATATGAAATAAATTCCTGCTTTTTTGTCAAAAAATTATAAATTATTTTTCTTAATTTCCATGATTTGTTTGACAGCGTTGGTTTCTGGATCTGTTATTAATAGACAGGCTTCAATTTTAACTTCACCTGTGCCCACTTCATATCTGACAGGTAATGAGTTTTTCATCTTTTCCACCATTTTATCAGGCTTCATACCCAGGATAGAATCAACAGCACCGGTTAAACCAGCGTCTGTTATATAAGCAGTGCCTTCAGGAAAAACCTGTGCATCATTTGTCTGCACATGAGTATGAGTTCCAATGACAGCTGTAACCATTCCATCTACAGCTCTCGCAAAGGCCATTTTTTCTCCAGTTGCTTCTGCGTGAAAATCAACTAAAATTAGATCTGAATCTTTTATTTTGGGGTACAGCTCCATAAATTTGTGGTAGGGAGAATCATTTCCCTGCATATAGACCTGACCAATTAAATTAACAACAGTCACTTTTTTAGAATTAATTTCTAAAGTCTGCCAGCCCCTGCCTGGATTATTCTCGGGAAAATTAAGGGGGCGAATCAAATTAGGATCCTGATCAATAAATTTAAAAATATCCTTATTATCCCAGGTGTGATTACCCATAGTAAAAAAATTAATACCATAATCGTAGAGTTCTTCCGCAACTTTTTTGGTTATTCCAAAACCACCGGCTGCATTTTCGCCATTTGCTATCACAAAATCAACTTTATATTCCTTAATTAAGTCGTTCAAAAAAACTCTAACAGCCCGTCTGCCAGCTCTACCAACTATATCTCCAACAAATAAAATATTCATAAAAGCTCTCCTATTTTGTATAATAAATTTATTAAAGGCTCCTCAGAGAGGAGCCCATTAATTTCAGAATTAATTATTTTTATTTAGCATAATCTACTACTCTGGTCTCACGAATAATAACAACTTTGATCTGTCCAGGGTAGTCGAGATTTTTTTCGATTTTCTTAGTAATATCTCTAACCATTTTAGTGCTTTCAACATCATTAATTTTATCAGGCTGAACAATGACTCTGATTTCTCTTCCTGCCTGAATGGCATAAGCTTTTTCTACACCATCAAAGGACTCACCAATTCCTTCTAAATCTTCAAGTCTCTTGATATAAGACTCTAATGTTTCTTTTCTAGCTCCTGGTCTTGCTGCTGAAATTGCATCAGCTGCTGCAACTAATACTGCCTCTACTGATTTGAATTCAACATCATTATGATGAGCTTCAATTGTATGAATTACCTTTTCGCTTTCACCATATTTTCTTGCAGTATCAACACCAATATTAACATGAGTTCCTTCCATATCGTGGTCAATTGCCTTACCAATATCATGAAGCAGGCCCCCACGTCTTGCAAGGGTTACATCTGCACCCAGTTCAGCAGCCATAATACTTGCTAAATAGGATACTTCCATAGAGTGCTGTAATACATTCTGTCCATAACTTGTTCTGAATTTGAGTCTACCTAAGAGCTTGACCAGTTCAGGATTTAAGCCGTGAACTCCTGTATCAAATGTTGCCTGTTCTCCAATTTCTTTAATGTGCTGATCTAACTCCTTCTCAGCCTTTTCAACCATTTCTTCAATTCTAGCTGGATGAATTCGACCGTCAACAATTAATTTTTCTAAAGCAATTCTTGCAATTTCGCGTCTGATTGGATCAAAACCAGATATAACAACCGCTTCCGGAGTATCATCGATAATTAAATCAATACCGGTGAGACTCTCTAAAGTTCTGATGTTTCTTCCTTCACGTCCGATAATTCGACCCTTCATATCATCATTTGGAAGATTAACAACAGAAACAGTTGACTCTGTTACATGATCAGCCGCTGATCTCTGGATTGCAAGTGAAATAATTTCTCTTGCTTTTTTCTCAGATTCTTCTTTAGCCTGAGCTTCCTTTTCTTTGATCATTTTTGCATACTCATGATCTAACTCAGATTCTACCTTATTTAAAAGATATTCTTTAGCTTCATTTTCTGAGAAACTAGAAATCATCTCTAATTTTTCTTTCTGTTCTTTTTTGATTTCTTCAATTTCCTCTTCAGCTTTGCTTAAGTTTTTATCTCGATCTTTAATGCTCTGCTCTTTTCGTTCGAGGTTTTCAGCTTTGCGATCAAGATTTTCTTCCTTATGCATCAGTCTATTTTCTAACTTCTGCAGCTCATCTCTTCTTTTTTGACTTTCTTTATTTGCTTCTTCGCGAATTTGATGAGCTTCTTCTTTAGCTTCAAGGATAGTTTCCTTTTTCTGTGCCTTGGCATCTCTTTCTGCATCTTGGATAATCTTCTCTGCTTCTTCTTCTGCAGACTGCATACGTGCTTTCGCAATATATTTTCTAATTAAATACCCAATTACAATTCCGAGAGGTAGGGCTATTATAAAATAAAATACACCTCCAGTAATAATATTCACCCCCTGTCTATATTCAGTTTTTTAATTTTTATATTTACATTTTCTAATAATATTTTAACTTTTTTCGCTCCTTATGTCAAGAAAAGACTATAATTTGCCACTATAAGGAAAAAGCCTGCCAGGGGCAGACTTTCAAGTTCTCTATCTATTTTATTTATCGGTAACCTGATATATTAAATCATAGCTAAAACCTTTATTGGCCAGATAATTTTTTAGTTTATAACTGGAACTATCCTCTTCAGTCCTTCTGCGCAGCCATTTTTCTTTGAGATATTCAGCCATTTCAAGCTCATCCTGACTGCTTAAATACTGATTTAAGGCAGAGTTAATAATTTTTTGATTAACTCCCTTATTTTTTAGTTCTTTATAAATTAATTTTCTACCACGAGGATGATGCTTTTTCCGTGATCTAATCCACATTTCTGCAAAACGCTCTTCATTTAAATAATCATTTTCCAGTAAAAAATCAACAACTGCTTTGATAACTTCCTCAGAAAAATCTTTTTTACGCAGGCGATCTTCAATTTCTTTGATAGTTCTTTCTCTGTAGCTTAGTAATTTAAAAGCTTTACTGCGGGCCTCAGAAAATTCTTCCTTATCTATTTGATCCATTGGAAATTATTCCTCTTCCTTTTCTTTTCCTTCTTCAGCATTATCTTCTTCACCGTCTATTAAACCTACTTTAACTCTTATTTTTTCGTCTATCTCTTCCATAACTTCCGGGTTATCACGCAGAAATTCTTTGGAGTTTTCTCTACCCTGACCCAGACGAACATCTCCATAAGAATACCAGGAACCGGCTCTATCGACAATTCCTGTTTCTTCTCCCAGGTCAATAATACATCCAGCCTGCGAGATTCCAGTTCCATACATAATATCAAACTGACAATTTCTAAAAGGAGCAGCTACTTTGTTTTTTACAATTTTAACTTTAGCTGTACTACCGATTAACTTATCTCCATCTTTAATTGTCTGCGATCTTCTCATTTCTATTCTAACAGAAGAATAGAACTTGAGTGCACGCCCACCAGGAGTTGTTTCAGGGTTACCAAACATAACTCCAATTTTTTCTCTAATTTGATTAATGAAAATAACTGAAGCTTTTGATTTACTGATTGCTCCAGATAATTTACGCATTGCCTGTGACATCAATCTAGCCTGCAGACCCATGTGGGAATCTCCCATATCTCCCTCTAATTCTGCTTTTGGTACTAAAGCAGCTACTGAGTCAATTACAACTAAATCAACAGCATTACTGCGGACAAGTGCTTCACCTATTTCTAGAGCTTCTTCTCCACTATCTGGCTGTGAAATCAAAAGGTTATCAATATTAACTCCTAAATTTTTCGCATATTTAGGGTCAAGAGCATGTTCAGCATCGATAAAAGCTGCAATACCATCCAATTTTTGAGCTTCAGCAATTATATGCAGAGCCAGGGTTGTCTTACCTGATGATTCATTACCATATAACTCAATAATTCTCCCTTTAGGGATACCCCCAATACCTAAAGCTAAATCAAGCGGTAGAGCTCCTGTAGGAATAGCTTCTACATTTAACTTTTGAGAATCTCCTAATCTCATGATCGAACCCTTACCAAACTGTTTTTCAATCCTATTAACTGCTTTATTAAGCGCTTTTTCTTTATCACTAGTTGCCAAGTTTATCTTCCTCCCCAAATTTATTTTAACTGCAATTTTTGTCTTTAATTATATTATAGAACAGATGTTTAATGATTGCAAGGGTTAATTTCTATTTTATGGAAAATAATTCAATATATTCTGGGCCTGATTTTTTCAACTGACTCTGATAAAGGGTAATGCTTTCTATTTGTGCATAGATATTAAACAGATTGGGCATAAGTAGTTCTTTTTTAATTTTAAAAGCTTCACCTTTATTTCGCCCCAGTGTTAAATGGGGAATATAATCCCTCTCATCTTTTTCAAAACCATATTTAATAAGCTCATTTTCCAATCTCTGCTGCAGCTTAATTAGTTCTTTTTCCCCTCTGTCAAGCCCAAGATAAATTACTCGGGCTGAATCAGTACTTGGAAATGCAGCAAACTTAGCAAATTGAATGTATTCGTTTTTTTCCTCAAAATCAATATTTTTTAAAGCCTTAATTAAATTTTCTTTTTCTTGAGTTGAACTTTCACCAATAAATTTAAGCGTCAGATGCCATTTATCTTTTTCAGTCCATTTGATATCATTTTTCATTTCAGTTTTTATATAATTTAATTTATTCTCGATTAAGTCTTTACTGCGAGAGTTAATGTCTGCTGCTATAAATAATCTCATATTAACACCCTTTAGTTTATATCAAGTTCACTTTCTATTCTATCCAGAAGCTCTCTGGCCTCCTGATAATTGTCATTAATGTGCAGAGCCCTTCTTAATTCAGCCCTTGCTGCTTCCAGCATTTCTGCTCCATAATAAGCTTTACCCAGATAATAGCGGCTTTCTGCGTAATCGGGATTATTTTCTACTGCCAGAGAAAATCTTGAAATAGCTCTGTAATATTCTTCTCGCTCTAGATGAATTTTCCCTTCTCCAAGAAATGCTTCAACATAATTAGGATTATATTTTAAAGCCTGGCTGTAATAATTTAAAGCCTGGTTTAAATTACCATTTTTCTCAGCTACTCTAGCCAGCAGATAATAGCCATAATATGAATTTTCGTTTAATTCAACAGCAGTTTTTAGTGCTGATTCAGCCTGAACATAATCTTCCAGTTCAAGATAGCTCTCTCCCAGTCCAATATAATATGGAGCAAAATCCTTTCGGTTTTTTACACCCTGATTAAATATTGAAACAGCTGAATTATAATCACCTAATTTCTGATATAAATTACCCAAATTTAGAAACAGAGAAGATTGAGAACCGTTTAGCTCTAATGCTTCTTCATAATATTCTACAGCCTGATTTAAATCATCCTGTTTTTCTTTGATTTTTGCTAGGTTTAAATAATCAGCTGCTGCTGGTTCAGAATCAATTATTTCCAGATATATATCTTCAGCTTTCTCCAGTCCCTGAGTTTCTAAATAGGCATAAGCAAGATCTCTTTTAAAATCATTACTTTTAATTCCCAATTCTTCCGCTTTTTCTAGATATTTCAAAGCTTCCTCAAAGTCAGCACTGTCAAATTGATTGTTTTTATTTAAATACAATTCTGCAATTCTCCAGTTTAAACTGCCGCTCTGAAAGCCGAGTTCATTCATCTCTTCCAGATAGTCAACAGCTTTAGAAGTCTGGTAGCGTTTGACAGCTGTCATAGTTGAATAATAAAGAACACTGAATTCCAGACCTTCATCCAAATCTTCTCCCTGAAGGAGATTAGTGAATTTTTCCTCTGCCAGAGCATAATTTTCAGAATTATAATAATTTAAGGCCTCATTAAATATTTCCGCTGTTGTCTTTTCCTCTTCATTTTCGACTGCTTCCTGTGCCAGGACAGAATTAGAGAAGGAAAAAATTAAAAAAATAATGATAGTTAAATAAAAAGTTTTTTTAAGCATTTTAATTTTCCTCACTTCCTTTAATTAATTTATAAATCTCAAAAAGTACCACCTGTGAAGCATAATAACGATTTAATTCTCTGCCGTAATTTTTTTGAAGTTCTATGATTTTAAGCTTCCCTTTAAAAGTAAGAGCTAAGAACATGGTTCCAGCTTTGTTTCCCTCATGGGGTTCAGGCCCTGCAGCTCCAGTTGTAGCAGCTGTAAGATCAGCAGCAAAAATTTTCGCTGCATTTTCCGCCATCGCCTGCACACACTCTCTACTGACAGCACCATATCTATCTAAAAGCTCAGCTTCAATATCAAGCAGCTTACTTTTTATCTTTTTATTATAAGCAACTACTGAACCTAAAAAATATGTTGAACTGCCTGCTTTTTCAGTCAGTCTCTCTGCAATTAAACCACCGGTAAAAGATTCAGCAGTGGCAATTTTAATATTCTTTTCAATTAATAACTCATGAACTTTATCAACTATGCTCTGCCGATCCTCACCATATAAATAATCACCAAACTCTGATCGTATAACCTCACTGGACTGATCTAAAACTTTATTTTCCTCCTCTTGATTCAGGCTGCAATTCTGATCAAGCTTAAGCCGCATTTTAACTTCAGCTTTTCCTGCCTGATAGCTAATCTTTAGATTAGAGTTAAGATCCAATTTGCTGAGTTCGGAGGCCAGAGTTGATTCGCCAATGCCAATAAAGTTAAATTCTCGAATTAACGATCGATTTTTATCTTTCTTTTTTAAATCATCTAATATCTTATTTTTAAATAGATACTTTAATTCTGATGGAACACCAGGCAGCAGATAAAATATCTTATTTTCTTTTTCAATTTTTAAAGCAGGAGCAGTCCCCTTTTCATTGGTAATAATTTCTGCTCCTTCGGGGATATAAGCCTGCGATAAATTATTAGAACTCATACCTGAACCATGATTACAGAAAATATCTTTTAAGTTGTCCTCGATTGCCTTTGAATAAATCAAATTTAAATTTAATACTTCTGCAAATGCTTCTTTAGTCAGATCATCTTCTGTAGGTCCTAAGCCCCCTGTTATAAAAATTAAATCTGCTGATTGGGCAGCATAGGCAATTGTTTTTTTAATGCTGTCTTTCTGATCTCCACAGATCAAAATATTTTCGGGTTCAAAACCAAATTCACTTAAATTTTCTGCTAAAAAACTTGAATTGCTGTCCTGAACAAGGCCGGTTATTAATTCTGAGCCAGTTGCTACGATTACAGTCTTCAATATAAACACCTCATTATAATTATATCATTTTAAAAAAAGAAAATCGACCCATTTAAGGTCGATTGGATTAAAATCAGATTAAATTTATCAAATTACTGAAATAATAATTTTTAAAATAATAAGAGAAGTCAAACCAGCCAGAATATCATCGAGCATTACTCCCCAGCCAGAAGGTAAATCCTGAACTTTATCGATCAGCCAGGGTTTAGTTATATCAAGGATTCGAAAGAGTATAAACCCCCCTACTAATACAGGAATACTTATCTTCAAAGTGTAAAAAGTTAATAACTGTCCGGCCATCTCATCAATAACAATTTTACTGTCATCTTTGATTCCTGTCTGTCTTTCTTCAAAATTTGCAACTGCTATTCCACCAATTGAAAGAGCTGATATTAGGTAAATATTATTTAAAAATGGAAAGAAAAATAGAAGCAGGACCATTAATAATGATCCCCAGGTCCCGGGTGCAGCTGGAAGATGACCACTGTAAAAACCACTTGCCAGCAAATGATTTATTTTTTTAAGCATAGTTACCTCCCTTATGAATAATCAACCTCTGCGGCAGCAAAGTAAGTGTAGCCAGAATAAATTGTAATTATTACTGTTAACCAAATTAAAGACTCAGTTAAAAGAAACGGCAAATTAATAATTTGTGGATTAATGATAAGCACAATAGCAGTAATCATCTGGATTGTAGTTTTGGTTTTACCCCAAATATTAGCTGGAATTACTGAGCCCTGATCTGCTGCAACCACTCTTAAGCCGGTTACTGCAAGTTCCCTTGCCACTATAATTACTAACGGCCAGGTAGAAAGCACTCCGGTCTGCACAAAAGCTGTAAAAACTCCAATAATTAATAATTTGTCTGCCAGTGGATCTAAAATTTTGCCAAGGGTAGTTATCAAATTATGTTTTCTGGCATAATAACCATCAAACTTATCAGTTAGAGCAGCCAGACTGAAAACGACCAGAGCTGCAATACTGGTGCTCAGGGTATTAATTAAAAGCAGATAAATAATTACTGGAACCAGCAGAATTCTTAAAACAGAAAGTTTATTTGGTAGATTCATCCTCAATCTCTCCTATTAAATCATAATGGAAGGCTTCTTTTATTACAGCCTGATAGATTTCTCCAATTTCAAGCTCCACCTCATTTTTAGAAATATAAATCTGATTATCTATTTCCGGTGAATCATAACGAGACCTGGCCAGATAATTTTCCTGATCCTGATCTTCAATAATCACTTCAATTTTACGCCCAATTAATTCCCTATTTTTGGCCAGAGAAATTTCCTGCTGCAGCTGCATGATTTCTTCTTTTCTTTCTGCTTTAATCTCTTCTGGAACTCGATTGTTTAAATTATAGGCTGCAGTCCCCTCTTCGCGAGAAAACTCAAAAACACCAAGTCTGTCGAATTTAAACTTTTCAACAAATTTTTTCAAATTTTGAAAATCCTGCTCTTCTTCGCCCGGGAAACCCGCAATCAGAGAGGTTCTGATTTTTGCATCAGGAATCTTATTTCTAATCTTATTTATTATATTAGCGATATCTTCTTCATTTCCTTTACGGTTCATTAACTTTCTTATTTTTTGTGAAGAGTGCTGGATCGGAAGATCAAAATAATTACAGATTTTATCTTCTTCAGCAAAAACTTCAATTATTTCGTCAGTAATAAACTCCGGATAACTGTATAAAACTCTAATCCATTTAATCCCTTTCACTTCAGCCAGGCGTTTTAAAAGTGGTGCCAGAGCAGAACGACCGTAAATATCTACTCCATACTGAGTTGTATCCTGAGCAATTATAATTAATTCTTTAATTCCAGACTCAGCTATTTTTTCTGCTTCTGCTGCAATATCAGCAATAGATCTGCTCTTTACTGCCCCTCTAATCTGAGGAATACTGCAGTAAGTACAGTTATTATTACAGCCTTCTGCAATTTTTAAATATGCATAAACATCGTTGTCTAACTCTCTTGGCAGTGAAGAACTGTAATCAAAACCAGCTTCCTCAATTCCACCTGTATCCTTACCTTCAAGACTCTCTCTGATAACCTCTGCTATCTTATCAAAATTTGAGGTTCCTAAGACAGCATCAATTTCGGGAATATCAGCTTCCAACTCTTCACTATAGCGCTGGGTCAGGCAGCCAGTTACAATAACCGATTTACAGTTGTACTGTTTTTTATATTCAAGAGCAGCTAAAATTGTTTCAATAGACTCTTCTTTTGCATCCTGAATAAAACCACAGGTATTGATAATTATAACTTCTGCCTCTTCAAAATCATCTGTATATAAAAAATCATCTTCTCCTCTTAAAAAGCCATTCATATGCTGACTGTCAATTTCATTTTTAGGACAGCCTAATGTCATTAAAGAATATCTTATCATTTTTACTCCTTTATAGTGTCAAAATTTAAATTTAAATATATATTATTCCAGATTTAATAGCTCTATAACTACAAAAAAGCCCTCAAAGGGCTTTGATTCTAAAATGGTCGGGCTATCCGGATTTGAACCGGAGACCTCTACACCCCCAGTGTAGCGCGCTACCAAGCTGCGCCATAGCCCGTTGTCAACAAGAAATATTATATATAAATTAAGTCTTTTTGTCAAATTAAATTTTGGATATTTATTTTATAAAATCCAGTTTTTTTAAATACTCCATAGTCTGATCAGGATAATCTGTTACCACAAAAACTTCCTGAAGGGAGGAACTGTTTTTTGCAATTAGTTTAATCCCACTTCTGGTATTATACTTAAGCTGAATATAAGCTGGGGTCCCACTACCCTTTCTTCTGTTAATTCTACCCGGAATAATACTCTTAACAAGCTTTGATAGAGCAATATCTTCGAGCAGGGGTAATATATCTTCAATTATAGTATGTTCCTGTTTGATTTTATTCTGCCTGTATTTATTTGCCAAATTAATCACATCCTTTATTAATTATAGCATTGAAAGACAAGCTCCGCAAATTATTAAAACCCGGGGCTAATCAACAAAAAAGAAAAATACCTGTAAAAAGAAAAAAAGAAGTCGTAATCGACTTCCTTATTGTTTAATGGAGCTGATGACCAGACTTGAACTGGTAACCTGCTCATTACAAGTGAGCTGCTCTACCAATTGAGCTACATCAGCA
>NZ_QBLR01000006.1:0-53031 GCF_003070835.1 Halanaerobium sp.
TCTTTGTGTTCAACCTCGATATCACTTAAAGTAGTGTGGCAGCTTGGACACCAGTTAACAATATAGTCTCCCTGGTAAATTAAGCCTTCCTCATATAATTTAATAAAAACTTCTTCTACCGCATCTGAGCAGCCTTCATCCAGGGTAAATCTCTCCCGGGACCAGTCACAGGATGAGCCCATTTTTTTGAGCTGATTGGTGATTCTGGTTCCGTATTCTTCCTTCCACTCCCAGGCTTTTTCTAAAAATTCATTCCTGGTCATATCTTCTTTTTCAATTCCTTCTTCCCTCATCTTATCTACAACTTTAACCTCAGTTGCAATACTTGCATGGTCAGTACCGGGCAGCCATAAGGAGCGGTAGCCCTGCATTCTCTTCCAGCGGGTTAAAATATCCTGCAGAGTATTATCTAAGGCATGGCCCATATGCAGCTGACCTGTGATATTTGGGGGAGGCATCACAATACTAAAGGTCCCCTTCTCATCTTCTCTTTTTTCCCTTGGTGCAAAATAATTGTTTTCCAGCCAGTATTCATACCATTTATCTTCGGTTTTGGCCGGATCATAAGTTTTTTCTAAGTTTTCCACTTTTATTCCCCTCCATTAATAATAATCTAAAATCACTAAAATTTAATAATTATATCTAAGGCATAAAAAAAGCTCTCTCATCCAGTTAAGGACGAAAGAGCGTTTAATTCGCGGTACCACCTTAGTTCCTCCTGCTTAAACTGCAGAAAGCTCTCATTAGATAACGACTGCTGTGCCGCTGCTGATTAATTCAGATTATAATAACAGCAATTAGCTGCTCTGCTGCTATTTTTAAATCCGCCTGGTCAGCAAAACTCAGAGACGACTTCATTTTCTTTAACTGCTGGAATCTTACAGCCGCTGGATTCCATTCTCTTTCAGCTTCAAGGAAAATTACTACTTCTCATCAAAGTTTTTAATTATTCAACTATCGTTATTATAATATCTCATAATCCAGTCTGCTGTCAAGAGCTAAAATCTATCCAATTAATTTAAAACCGGATTCTCAATTACTTCTACCTCAAGTCCGGCTTCTTTAAACTGGGGCAGTATTTTTTCTTTGGGACCGACAATTACTGTAAATAAAATCTCTGGATAAAGTTCCTCTGCAAAAATCTGCTGAACTTCTGCGGCCTCAAGTCCATTATACTGTTTGATGAAATTATTTAGATAATTTTTTGAGCCATTCTCAAATTCGAGCTGATAAACAATCTCCTCCAGCACATCTATCTGATGCTGATAAGCTTTGGGAAAAACCGCGTTATAGAGATTAATGTTTTCAAAGAGCTCTTTTTCCTGGAAAGGATCTTTAGCTGTCTTAAGCTTAAGCATCTCTTCTTTAACAGCTTCCATACCGGCAAGGGCTTTTTCGGGATCAAGACTTAAATTAATAAAATAAGCTCCTCCATAATCATTATAACTGACCTGGGCATTAGTACCATAAACATATCCCTTTTCACTGCGGAGGTTCTCCATCAGGCGGCTGTTAAATCCACCACTGCCAAAGATTCGATTTGCCATTAAAAAGGGAATTCTTTTCGGATAACTGCTGGTATAAAAATTATAGCCCAGCCTCATATTGGCCTGAGTGGCATCAGCTTTATCAACGACAATTATTTTTTGATGAATTTTTGGATTAACACTAACATAGCTTTCAGCTGGCTTCTCACTCGCATTTTCCCAGCTGGCAAAATTTCTTTTAAGCCTGGTCTTTAAAGCTTCCATTTCGAAGTCTCCACTAATAGCAATTGAAATTCGCTCAGGTTGAACAATTTTACTGTAAAAATCCTCCACCATTTTGGAATCAACCTGATTTAAAAATTCTAAGATTAGATTGTAATTATAATTATAACCATAAGGATGCTCTCCATATAGATTCTTAAAAAAGTGCATATTTAATAAAGCTGAATCATTATAGAACTGCTGCCTGTAGAGCTGCTGATATTCCGCAACAGTTCTCGCAAAGTGGCTGCCTGCAAATTCTGGTCTAATCAGAACTTCAGCCAGCAGGGAAAGTAGTTCTTCAGTTTCAGTATTCAAAGAATTTCCACTGATTGAAATCCTATCTGAGCCAACCCCTAGATTTAAGGAGAGAGCGTTAATTTCTTTAAAAAGAGAAAATTCACTTTCACTGTAATTTTTGCTTGCTTTGAGCATCAGCTCTGTCATTAAAGAAGTTATCCCGGCATTATTACTGCTTTCGTTAATTTTACCACCATTGATATAACCCCTGACTTCCACAATCGGCAGACTCTTATCCTCAAGCAGATAAAATCTCATCCCATTTTCCAGCTCCATAAGCTGATAATCAGGTACCTCAATCTCGGGTTTTTCGTTTACCACCTCTGCCAGTTCTCTAAAAAAATCAGGGCTGAATTGATCAGTGCCTGCAGCTAGATTAGAACTTAAAACAAGGATCATAATCAGGCTGTAAAATATAATTTTCTTAAACTTCTTCACTGCTGAGCACCACCTTTATTTTCCGGTAAAATATAGCCTTTTGTCCGCTGGTCTGGACTGAAATATTTTTTGGCAGTTCGAATTAGCTCTTCTCTACCCAAATTATTGATATACTCTATTTTTGCTTCTATTAAATCTGCCTGATTAAAGCGCAGTTCATTTAAAGCATAAGTGGAAGCTGCTGAGTTAATATCCTTTTGAGAAAAAATTAAAGATTTCTGGTACTGCTTTTTAACCATCTCAAATTCCTGGGCAGTTATACCCTCAGTAAATATTTTTTCCAGCTCCCTATCAAAAGCCTGCTGTGCCTGCTCAACTAAATTCTGATTTGAAGGAATAAAGTAGATCAGGGCAAAAGAATCCGTGCGCAGGGGATAGAGAAAAGCCCCACTGTCTAAAATTATACCAGCCTCCTGCTGCAGCTTCTGCTTAAGCCGTGAACTCTGGCTGTTTGCCAGAATATCGAGAAAAATTTCTAAGGCTGTTATTTCAAGCTGATCAGCAGCTGGAATTCTGTAGAGCTGAAGTGCATAGGGAATATTAGTATTTAATTCAACTTTTTTAGTCTTCTCTGCCAGCTGAGCCGGCAGTTTAAATTCTTTGCGGTCAATCTCAGCTGCCTGGTAGGAGCCATAATACTCTTCAGCCAGCTTTTTAACCATCTCGGCCTCCAGATCACCACTGACAACCACTAAAGAATTGTTTGGTGAATAATACCGCTGGTAATAATTCTGCAGCTGCTGAGGTGAAATGCTGTTGATATCTTCCATCCAGCCGATAACATTATGCTCCAAATAACTATCTTTAAATGCATGAGCTTTAATCTCTTCAAAGCCCCGGGAGAAGATATTATTTTCAGTGCGCATTCTTCTTTCCTGTTTGATTACTTCTCGTTCCCGGTTGATTTCAGCATCATTAAATTTTAAATTCTGCATCCGATCTGACTCCAGGGCCATTACCAGTTCCAGCATCGAAGCCGGAACCTCATGGTAATAATAAGTGTAGTCAAAACTGGTAGCAGCATTTAGCTGACCGCCAACCGAAGAAATCAAATCATCAATCTCACCTTCAGGAAGATTTTCTGTTCCCAGAAACATCAGATGTTCTAGGAAATGAGAAATCCCGGTCTGATTATTTTGCTCATCGATTGAACCTACATTATAATAAATAGAATATCTGATTAAAGGAATCGAATGATCCGGAAACACCATAAACTGCATTCCATTATTCAGTTCAAACTGCTGGTAAGCTGGCTCCTGCAGCACAATATCCTCTGCTGCAGTCTGCAGAGAATAAAACAGTATTAGTGATAAAAAACACATGAAAATCAAAAATAATTTGCTTTTTTTAGTAATTCCTATCTTTTTCAAAACTCCCTGCCTCCTTATTTAAATATTTTAGTGCCTCAATTTGATCTTCAGGATAATTAAGATTAAAAAAAAGCTTTTTAAGATTAAATTTTCTTTTTAATATTTCTTCCTTAATTACTTTTTTCCTGCTCTCTGGATAAAAAGATTTAAGTCTAAGATTATTGTTTAGAATTTCTTTTTTGATCACAGGGAGCAGAGAACGCTGATAAAGAGCAGCCAGTGGTTCCAGATAACCATTAAACTGAGGTACAATAATCTCAGCTTCTGGGTTTAAAGTTCGCTCTCTTTTAATAAAATCAAAGTAATTTTTATTTAAAAAGGGCATATCACAGCCGCAGACAAAATTATAACTGCTGTCAGAAAAATAAAGACCGGTATAGATGCCGGCCAGTGGTCCACAGTTCTGATAGATATCATCTCTAATTTCGGCTTCTTTGAGAAAAGAATAATCCTTTTTAGAGCCCACTACAATTACCCTGTCAAAATTGCTATTTAAATTATGGTAGATATATTCAATTAATCTCATGCCGGCAAAAGGAATTAGAGCCTTATCACTGCCGAAACGGCTGCTTGCTCCTCCTGCCAGCAGTACTGCATTCATTTGAGTCATTAAATCTTCCTCTACGGAGTTATTATAATTATCTGGATAAAAATTTGTTGGATAAATTTTACTGCTGTCTATCTAATCTTCAAGTACATGTTCAAGTCCCTGACCAAAAAGACACATTACATGATCATCATCAAGTGAATAATAGACTGAGCGCCCCTCTTTGCGGTATTTAACCAGCTTATTATTTCTTAAAACTCTAAGCTGGTGTGAGATAGCAGAAGCACTCATCTCAAGCAGCTCGGAAAGATCACAAACACAGAGCTCCCTTTCTTTTAAGGCATAGAGAATTTTAATCCGGGTTGGATCTCCCATCGTCTTAAATAACTCTGCCAGATCATAAACTACCTCATCTGCCAGCTCTTTTTCCTTCATTACCTCTACTACCTGGTTATCTGGATTAAAAACCTCACAAATATCACAGATCGCCTTTTCCTTTAGTTCAGCTACCATTTTATTCACTCCATTTCTTAAATCTCTTCTGTCTTCAAAATTCTCATCACATTAAAGACTGCCATTAAAGCAACTCCAACATCTGCAAATACTGCTGCCCACATTGATGCCAGACCAAAAATACTTAAGATCATAACTGCAGCTTTAATTGAGAGAGCCATAATAATATTCTGCCAGACCAGTTTTTTAGTTTTAGCAGCAATTTTTAAAGCTGAAACAATTTTAGCAGGCTCATCAGTCATCAGCACCACATCTGCAGCTTCAATCGCAGCATCTGAACCAAGACCGCCCATCGCAATCCCTAAATCTGAGCGGGCAAGTACAGGTGCATCATTAATACCATCTCCGACAAAAGCCAGTTTTTTGGAACTCTGCAGCAGCTCTTCTACTTTTTCTACCTTCTGGTCAGGTAAAAGCTCAGCATAGTAATTATCAAGCCCCAGGCTTGCTGCAATATCTGCTGCAGCTAACTGGTTGTCACCTGTCAGCATTGCTAAATTCTTAATTCCCAGCTTTTTGAGACCGGAAACTGCAGATTCTGAGTCCGGCTTCAGCTGATCAGATATGATAATCGAAGCTAAAAATTGACCGTTTTGAGCTAAATAAACTGCTGTACCACTACTTTCTGCTTTTTTGAACTCTATATTATTTTTCTGCATAAGTCTTTCGTTTCCTGCTAAAATAAGATTATTATTCAGCTCCGCTTTAATCCCGGCTCCCGAAATTTCCTGATAGTCAGCTGCCGCTGAATGTTTTTTGAAATCAGAAGCTGCCTCAACAATTGACTTTGCAATTGGATGATTAGAAAACTGCTCCACTTCAGCAGCCAATTTTAATATTTGATCCCGGCTGTGCTGACTGTAAATATTTACTTCTGTAACTTTAAAATCGCCTTCTGTTAGAGTACCAGTTTTATCAAAAACAATAGTATCCAGTTCATTTAAAGCTTCCAGATAGTTGCCGCCTTTGACCAGGATTCCATTTTTGGAAGCCAGCCCAATCCCCCCAAAAAAACCAAGGGGAATCGATACAACCAGAGCACAGGGACAGGAAACTACCAGAAAAATTAAAGCTCTGTAAAACCACTGGCTGAAGGCTGCACCTGTAAAAAGTGGAGGTAAAACAGCAACTAAAGCAGCTGTCAGCACCACAAAAGGTGTATAATAGCGGGCAAATTTGCTGATAAACTGTTCTGTTGGAGCTTTTTTGGAACTTGCATTCTCCACCAGCTCCAGGATCTTTTTAACAGTGGAATCCTTGTATTCCTTAGTGACTTTAACTGTAATCAGTTTATTTAGATTTATCATCCCACTTAAAACCTGATCACCCTCAGCAGCATCTTTGGGCAGTGACTCTCCTGTTAGCGCTGAGGTTTCGAGGGCTGTTTCTCCACTGACAATTTCCCCATCAACCGGTATTTTCTCACCGGGTTTAACGGCAATTAAATTACCAACACTTAAGCTTTCTGGTTCCACTTTAATAATCTCGTCATCTTTGATTAAATTGGCGTATTCAGGCTGAATATCCATCAAATCTTTTATTGAGCGCCGGGAATTGTTGACTGCTCTTTCCTGAAATAACTCACCCACCATATAAAACAGCATTACAGCTACAGCTTCCGGATATTCTCTGATTCCAAAAGCTCCAATAGTAGCAATTACCATTAAAAAGTTTTCATCGAAAATCTGACCCTGACCGATATTTAAAACTGCCGACTTTAAGACAGGGTAGCCGATTAAAAAATATGCTGTTATGTAAGCAGGTAAAGCCAGACTATTAAAAATAGTCCCCGCAAAAAGATTTAAATGAGCAAAACTTAAAGCAGCAATGAAAAAGATACTGCCGATAAAAATATTTTTCTTCTGCCAGAGATATTCCTTTAGAGAGCTGCCAGAATTGACTTGATCTCTGTCTTCCCCTTTATTTTTAACTTTAACCCCGGGTTCAATTCGATCTGAAATCTGCTGCAGCTCTTCTCTAATTTTTTCCAGCCTTGATTCTTCTGCTGCAACTTTAAGGGTAGAGGTAGCAAAATTAAGCTCCACATCCTCCATACCCTCCAGATTTTTAATCTGATCCTCAATTTTTAAGGCACAATTGGAACAGTTTAAACCTTCCAGTTCAAATTCTTTTTCACTTTTTTTATTCTTATCTGCTGTCTGCTGCATTATTTCCACCTCATCTTATTTATGATATATGAACAATTATTCAAGTATTTCATATATTAATTATAAGTTATCTGGATTTTAATGTCAAGAGTACGCTTATCCAGTTAATACTCAGATATAATCCCTCTAAATAAAGAAAACTCCTCACTAAATTAATAATGAGGAGTTTGAAATTCAATTATTTTAATTTTATTTGTTGATATAGTTTAAAGGGTTTTCCGGTCGGCCGTTAACCTGAACTTCAAAGTGAAGGTGAGGTCCTGTAGAATTTCCGGTATTACCGGAGCGAGAAATAACTTCTCCCCTGCCAACTGATTCTCCGACGCTGACCAGAAGTTTAGAGTTATGTGCATAAAGTGTTCTTAAACCCTTTTGATGCTCAATGATTACTACATAGCCGTAGCCTGTAGCCCAGCCGCTGTAGACAACTCTACCTGAGCTGACTGCTCTAATTGGGCTGCCCATTGGCGCTGCAAAATCAAGACCCTCGTGAACTCTTCCCCAGCGGGGCCCATAATAAGAGGTGATCCGGGTATTAATTGGATACATAAATTTCTGATCCAGACGATCCTGATAACTAAATTCTGGTTTAGCACCTCTTAATACTAGTTTTTGGTCTATTTTAAGCTTTGAAGAATCTTCAAGATTATTATCTTCCATAATTGTTTCAGTTTTAAGGTTAAATTTGCGGGCAATACTGGCCACACTTTCTCCTGGTGAAACTCTATAAATAATACCTTTAACAGGTAAAATTTTAAATTCCTGTCCTGGCTTGATGCTGTTCATATTGCTGATATTATTGGCTCCAATTAAGGAATCAATATTCAAACCATGCTGATGAGCTATATCCCAGAGAGTTTCTCCACTTCTAACTTTATGTACTTTAACCTGATCGATTAATTCGGGTTCATATCTTTTTTCAAAGGCTGTCTGCTGCTGATCTGGATTATTTTCTGCTCTCTGTTCCGTAAAAATTTTCTTATCTTCTCGCTCAGCTTCTATATTCTGCTCTCTATTTTCTTTGGTCTGATCTATATCTAGTGAATTGGACTTCCGCTCTGAATCCGGACTTGATGTCCGATCAGACTCTAAATCAAGCTTATTTTCAGGCTGCAGGCTCTGTTCTGGAACTGAAGCATTAAGTTTCTGCTCACTGTTACTTAAAACTCGCATCTGCTGCCCATTGGTCCTCTGTCCAGTTTTGCTCAGCTGTCTGTCTGCAATTCCGGCTCGTCCACCTACATTCATTGAATTACTGTAGGCAGAAAAAGTAAGCAAAATAAATATGATAAAAAAACCTGTTAAGCGCTCTCTTCTTCTCAATTTTTTCTCCACCTTTTGGTCTTTTATTAAAAATTTCTCTTATTGAGTAAAATTGTTATCTACTTTACTATTATAACAGAAACAGCGGACTATTTAAAGACTTTAATGCTAAAAATGAAATTAAATATTTACTTCAGCTAATATTATCCAGAAATACATCTGTAAGCCAGGGAGAAAACTGTTTACCTCGATTAATTTTTATTCTTTTAAGGGCCTCTTTTCTGCTGAGAGCCTTTCGATAGGCACGGTTGGATGTCATAGCATCCCAGGCATCTGCTATGGAAACAATCTGAGAAATTAGGGGGATTTCAGTTCCTGTCAACTGGTCGGGATATCCACTTCCATCCCACTTTTCATGATGGTGAAGTACATATTTTGCTATATCCTTTAATTCTGCTGAATCCTTTAAAGCTCTGTAGGCCCATTCAGGATGTTTTTTGATTCTTAAAAACTCCGCTTCTGTTAGAGGTCCTTTTTTAGTTAAGATTGAAGCCGGAATTAATGTTTTACCAATATCATGCAGCATACCGCTCCAGTAAGCTTTTTGAACTTCTTTTTTATTTAAACCAGCAGCCCGGGCCAGATCTTTACTCAATTTAGCGACCTGCTGGTTGTGTCCTTCTGTGTACTGATCATGAATAGCAAGCAGATTGCTTAAAGATAGTATAAGTTCCTGCTTAAATTTTTTCTGCAGTTTTTGATAGCCCTTAGCTGTTAAATACGAGGAAGCTATTTTTTCTAAGATAGATGCAATTTTAACTGACTCCCTGCTGAAGCTCTTATAACTTTCCTCAGAAATATATAAAATTACCGCCCCTAAAAACTGCTGCTCAAGCTTTAAATTTATAATTATTTTTTTATTTACCGACTGTGATTTAAATAAAATATCTCTGCTCCGGCTGACAGGCTCCTGATTCTTAAAATTTCTTAGGTCAAAATTCAACAGCTCTTCCCGATAAATCTTTTCTAAAAAATAGGCGGAATCCTGATGATTGATTACAATTCTGCCGTAATCAGCCTCGGAAATTAAGTTAAATGCTTTATTTAAAATTAAATTTAAAAAGTCTATTTCTGAATCTGCCTTATTTGTCTTTTCAATTAAATCAACTATCGTCTCAAGATTAGAATTAAGTTCAGCCAGCTTAAGAAAATAATTAATTAAATCTGAATCGTCAATTTTTTCTTTTGCATTTAAAAGAACCTGCTCCTCATACATAAATACTCCTTTCGCTCTCAACCACTAATTAAGTTCATCTCTTCTTTATTATAACATATTTTTACAAATATATGTAATTATTTTCAATTAAAATTTAATAAAGGATTTTTTCCATTTAAATAGAAATTATATTTTAAGGCATCAGATCTTGAATAAGAAAGGATGATAAAATGTATGACCTGGTATTATATTATTACCCAACCTGTCCTTACTGCAGAAAAGTAACCAAATTTATTGACAGAAATGATTTAGATCAAATTGAACTTAAGAATATTAATCAGGATCAAAAGGCAGAATCTGAACTAATAGAAGTCGGAGGAAAAAGGCAGGTTCCCTGTTTATTTATCGATGATGAACCCCTATATGAGTCTGATGATATTATCAACTGGTTGAAAAGTAATCTGGTTGAAGATTAAAGCCCTGCTGATATTCAACTGAAACCGCTCTTTTGGGGGCGGTTTTATATTTATATTTGGATTTATAAATATTATGTGAGCTGGCGCATAGAAAACAGATTAAATCACAGTTATAATATACAGGTAGTAAAATTTGAAGGGGGAAATTGTTTTTATGCTATTTAAAAACGAAATTATATGATTTATTATTTTACAGCTGCACTGACAGCTATTTTATTTATTATTGATCGTGAAAAAACAATCAGATGTTTAAAGATTGGGCTGAAAAAAATACGCAAAAATTCGCCAGTTTTTTTGAATATGATAATTCTGGTTGCTTTTTCTTTGTATTTTGTTTCTGATGAGCTGATTTTGAAGTTTCTAGGAGATGGCAGTGGTGCAGTTGGAGTAGCACTGGCAGGAGGTCTTGGTTCGCTTGCTTTTATGCCTGGTTTTGTTGCCTTTCCACTGGCAGGAATACTGCTGGAAAAAGGGGTTAGTTATACTGTTATTGCAGCCTTTACAACAACCCTGATGATGGTGGGACTTGTTACCTATCCGGTAGAAAAAGACTTTTTCGGCCTTAAGATTACCGTTATCAGAAACTTAATCTCTCTGGTGATGGCGATTATAGTCTCAATTGCAATTGGTCTTTTTTACGGGGAGCTGTTTATCTAATGACAAAACACTTAAAGGATTACTGGTTATTTATTATTTTTGTAATTTTTACAGCGGCTGGATTTATATTGGATTTAAATACTGCCCAGGGAGTTTTCGATAATTTTTATTCATTCTTTTTAACAATGATCAAATTTGTCCCTGCAGTTTTTCTTTTGATTGGATTATTTGAGGTCTGGGTTGATAAAGAAACAATTGAAAAACATCTGGGAGAAGAATCCGGTTTTCTTGCCTACCTGTGGGCAATTATTCTGGCCAGCACAACTGTTGGGGGCTTATATGTCGCCTTTCCAGTTGCAGCAGCTCTGTATAAAAAAGGAGCAAGCCCGCGCATAATCTTTAGTTATATCGGCACAGCTGCAATCTGCAGGATTCCAATGACTCTTTTTGAAGCAAGTTATGTTGGAGTTTCTTTTACAGCAATCCGCTGGGCAATTTCTATTCCGCTGGTTATTATCAGCAGTATTTTGATGGAAAAAATACTGGCAGCAAAGGATTTAGAAAAAATATCTGAAAATACTTAGTCCACTTAAAAAAGTTGCTTTTAAATTAAACTGAATAATTTTAGACTTAAAAGGGGAGCTCAGCAGATGCCGGCTCCCCTTTTTAATTATTCAATTACTTTTCTAAGACTTCAACATGGCCGTCATTATAGCCTACAACAACTATTTCTGCCATTTCAGCAAAAATTCCATTTTCGACTACTCCCGGCAGTTTATTTAATTCAACCGCTATTTTGACGGGATCTTCAATTTTTCCAAAATTACAGTCTAAAATATAATTGTCGTTATCAGTTACAAAAATTTCGCCGTCTTCTTTTCTGATTTCGGAGCTGCAGCTGAATTTCTCAATCATCCGCTGTGTATACTGCCAGCTGAAAGGAGTCACCTCTACCGGCAGGGGGAAAGCACCGAGATTTTCTACCATTTTTGATTCATCAACAACAATTATTAATTTATCGGTTGCTGAGGCAACAATTTTTTCTCTAAGCAGTGCCCCTCCACCACCTTTGATCAGGTTAAAATCCGGATCAACCTCATCAGCACCATCAATGGTCAAATCCAGTGCTTCAACATTTGCCAGTTCGACCAGTTCAATACCTTCTGCTGCTGCCAGTTCTGCAGTTTCTTTAGAAGTGGGTACAGCTTTTACCTTTGATCCATTTCTGACCATTTCCCCCACCTTTTTAATTGCATAATAAGCGGTGGAGCCGGTGCCGAGGCCAATTACCATTCCATCTTCAATATATTCTGCTGCTTTTTCTCCTGTAAGTTTTTTTGCTTTCATCTCTTATCTCTCCTCTTATTTATTTGATTATAATTATGCTTAATCAATATCCAGTAAACAATTTAACAGAAATCTTAGCTCAATTGAATTAAACTTAAGTTAGATTTTGTTTAGAATAGTTATTTCACTTAAAATCTTATCAAAATAAAGTTTTAGATTCAATAATTAAATTTTTCTTCTCACAGAGATTTTTGAGGAAAATTAATCCATTTGCTAAACAGGCTTAAAATATGTTATGATTAATATATCGAAATTTGTTGAAAAGGCTTTAAAATTACCGGGAGGTATTAACACTGGATACTAGAACACACAAGATGCTGGCTTATAAAATCCATGATCATTTTGCTAAAAATGATATCTGGCTTTCCAAAACGGCGCTGGCCTGGGGAAGTATGAAGCCTGATTTTATTGAAGGAGATATAAGCCACTTTTAAAGATGAAACTATGGAAATATTTTATCAGCAATTTGAAGAATTAAAGGATATGAATCCGGATCAGAATCCCTATAAATTTGCAGTTAAACTGGGAGAATTGTTTCACTATATTGCAGATTATTTCTGCAGAGCCCATAATGACCCTGAGCTTGACCCGGGAACACTCTGGGAGAAAACAGTCCATATTTTTCACGAATGGAAATTAAATCAGCACGCTCAGAATCTGCACCCTGATTTTTTTAAACGAGAATTAGAAGAGAAATTTGTCTATAGAAATGATCTGGAGACTTTTATTGAAAAAGAACATGCAGAGTTTTTAGAGAGAGAATACAGTTTTGAAGATGATTTAGCATCAGCTTTTAGAGTCTCTATTCTGATGACCAATAAGCTGATTTACGAAATGCAGTTAGAGGAGAATTATGCTTTTGCTCATGTTTTCAATCTAAGACATCGTCTGCTCTATCAAAATGCATAAATTAAATAAGAACTCAAAAAGAGGAGCTCTCAGTCTGAGACTGGCTCCTCTTTTTTATATTTACATATTTTTAATGTTTTAAATCTTCATCTTCTTCTACCTTTTCAGCCTCGACATCGATAAAATCATCCTCATAATCAGCATATTTATCATTTTTCTGCTGATTATTTCTCTGCTGCTCAAACTGGCTCCCGTAATGAACCTCAACTTTATTTTCCTTAACATATTTTAGGAAATATTTTTTGACTAAAGCTGCTATTAGATCCCGAGAACCCGGTAATATCAGTAGAAAACCTGTGATATCAGTCAAAAACCCCGGTGTTAAAAGCGTTACTCCACCGATTAAAATCAGTAAAGCACTAATTAAATCATCTGTCGGCATCTTGCCCTGATTAAGGGTGGTACGAATATTACTGACTACCTGATAACCCTGTCTTCTGGCAATGCTGATCCCGGCAGCTCCTGTAAAAACAATAACCATTACAGTAGTAAAAACTCCAATGAATTGACTGATCTCCAGTAAAAAATAAAGTTCAATCAGTGGTACTAAAATAAAAATCATTAACAATTTAAAAAACATAATTACCTTCCTTAATTAAATTACATAATTTATTTTCATTAACTTTCCTGATAATTAACATGACCTAAAAGCTCAAGCTCATTGATCAATAGTCTGAATCTGCAGCCTAAATACTTTGCTGCCTCCTTACACAGTTCCATTCGGTATAAATAAATTTCGAAATAGTCCATTACCTGACTGATCGAAGAATCATAATCGATACTTAAGGTGATTGTTTCTTCTTCCGCATCTACAGAAATCTTTGAATCTCTGATAGCCAGATTTACCCGATCATGGATAAAAGTAGAATCCTTTTTATTAACCCTGGTTCTGTGAGCATCACTCTTATCAGCCAGAATCAGGGCAGCAGTAATAGGACTTACAGCCTGACCAATCTCTACATCATGATTGGCAATTGCTGTTGTTATTTTTGTTATATCTTCTAAAGGAACATCCAGCCGGCGCAGTTCAGTATAGACTATATTGGCACCTGATATTCCATGGTGTTTGCGATTAAACATGTTGCCCACATCATGCAGGTAACCGGCAATAGCTCCCAGTTCAACTGTTTTTTTATCAAAACCTAAGTCTTTTAGAATTCTTTTGGTGGTATCAGAGACAAAATTAACATGACGAAAACCGTGTTCTGTATATCCTTTTTCTGACAGATAATGATTTGCTTCTTTGATCATATGCTGAAAATCAGGATTGGCTTTTATCTCTTTTAAAGTTAACATTCTATTACCTCCCTTATTTATTTTTTCAGTATATTATTAATTTTATAGGTATTAATATACATTATCTAATATTCAGGGAGGCTTTGCAAGTTAAAGAGATTACAATTTGATTAAAAATTATCCCCATCCAGCATATTACCGATCTGTCCCAGTACAGAACCCTCTCCCTTTTGTTTGCCCGAAACTCGAGGTGCGCTTTTAATAATTCGATCTGCAAGTCTGGAAAATGGCAGACTCTGCAGATAAACTGTACCTGTCCCCTGCAGGGTGGCTAAAAATAAACCTTCCCCACCAAAGAGCATGGACTTTAATTCACCTGCTCGCTCAATGCTGTAATCAATACCAGACGTAAAACCGACCAGACAACCAGTATCTACTTTAAGTTTTTCGTTTTTTAGTTCTTTTTTGACCACTGTTCCCCCGGCATGAACAAAGGCTCTGCCGTCACCACTTAACTTCTGTAGAATAAAACCTTCGCCGCCAAATAGTCCACTACCAAAACGCTTACTAAATGTTATATCTACCTTTGTTCCCAGAGCAGCACATAAAAAAGCATCTTTCTGACAGGTAAACTGATTCTGCGGCATTTCTGCCAGGTCAAGGGCAATGATTTTACCGGGATAAGGAGCGGCAAAGGCTATTTTCTTTTTGCCGTAATCCTTATTGGTAAAATGAGTCATAAATATTGATTCACCGGTAATAGCTCGCTTGCCGGCTCCAAATATTTTTCCTAAAATCGACTTATCTACCTCAGTTCCATCTCCCATCTTGGCCTCAAAAGAAATCCCATTATCCATCCAGTTCATTGCTCCTGCTTCAGCAATCACTGTTTCTTCAGGATCCAGTTCAACTTCCACAACCTGCATATCATCACCTATAATTTCGTAATCAATCTCATGGCTCAGCATTAAATCTCCTCTTTTCTTTTATTGGACTAGATCAGAAATTTCAGCCGGGGTTATTAAACGATCATCGTAGGATATTATTAATTCTTCTTCGGTAAATTCAATTTCGTCAACGATTCCTGTATAAGCTTTAACCCGATCAATTAAAACCTCAGCCTCACATTTCATCTCCTGCAGACTAATTCTATATTCAACAGTATATTTCCTGCTGTGTTCTGATTTTTCTTTTAATATCTTTTCCAATTCTTCCTCACTCAACTGCTGGCTGGCACAGTTATCATCTGCATTATGTGAACCACAGCCGCAGTTTCCACATTTATCAGACATGATTAACCTCCTTTACGATTTTATAAATTTATAAAAATAGAGTAATTTAATTTTTTATTTGAAAATAATCTTTAAAGAGATTCTTAACCTCTGCTATAATAATATATGAGTTTTTAGAGGATTTCAATCAATTTTATCGAAATAAAGAGTAAGTAATGGAATATAATATCCCGGGAGTGAAATTTATGGACTTAAATGGTCTGGCACCAATTAGAAAACTCGATATAGGAATGCTCAGACAGGCTTTAAACACAGATAATATCAGCACTGATGAGAGCCAGGCTAAAAGTGAGAGTGCTGAACTGCTGCCTGAAATTTTTCGTCTGCTGGCTTCTCTCGAAGATGATACCCAAAAAATGCTTTTAGACAGCTGGGCTAAACTGGAGATGCCCCTCAGCGAAAAAACTGTCGGCAGCCTGCTTCAGTACCTTGATCAGAATCCGGCCACAGCTGCAGAAGATAAAATGGCTGTGATCAAAGCCTTTGCCTTTTTGGAAAGTAATGGGCTTCCCCTTTCGGAAAAGCTAATCAGTGGTCTGCGCTCAGTTTTTAATAGTAATGGAAATCTCAGTTCGATGCTCGAGCAGTTTATGGGTTCAGATAATACATTATCTCAGGAGCAGCTGAATAATCTGCTTAGTGATCTGGAGTTAGCCGATCTAAAAAGTTCTCTGCTCAACTTTGATAATTTAAACCAGCAGATTCAGGCTGAGGCCAACCAGGAAGCTTTATCTAATGCTGATCTTGGCTCCTTAAATTCCCTCAGCGGTAATCTGGAATCTACAGCTGATATTCCAGCAGAGCTGACTGAAAATCAGAACCTTAACCCTCAGATTTTGAATAATTTTAATCAGCTGGACCAGGAAATTAAAAATTTGATTTTAAATAATTTTAAGAGCCTCGGCCAGAATTTTGATCAGGATACGCTTAAAATTCTAAATAATTTTCTGGCTGATAATAACATTGAAGGAAGTGCCGAAAAGCTCGCACTTTTAAAAGCTTTTTCCTTCCTCGAAAATAATCAGCTGCCCCTCACAGAAAGCATAATCAGAGAAACAGCAGCTCATTTTGAAGGAAACATTAATCAGTTTGCTGAAAATTTAACTGATAAAAGTCAAATCTTAACCAATTTGAATAATCAAGATTTTCCCCTGCTCAGTGAAACGGAAACAGCTGTCAATCTAAGCTCTTCCAGCTCAGAAATTGCAGAAAGCCTAGCTGCTCAGAGTAAAATTTCAAACCAGATTCTCTCTCTATTTAATAAAACCGGCGGGGAAAATGAAGAAAAAATAGCAGACAATATTCTGGGCCAGAAATTGATCAATCTGCAGCAGCAGAATCAAAATTCACCCCTGATGCTCGCCCTAGAAATTCCTGTGCAGCTGCCGAATAATAAATTATCCTCTCTGCTTTTAAAGGTGGAAAAGGAAGAAAGTGATGGTGCTGGCAGTCAGAATTCTAATAAAGGCTATAATATCTCTTTTATCTTAGAATTCGAAAATATAGGACCAATTCAGACAAAAGTTAATGTCGATCAGAAAAATATTAAGACTACTTTTTTTACTGAAAGTGCTCAGACTGCAAATTTAATTGAATCAAATTTTGGCAGACTACAGTCGGCTCTAAAGCAGGAAGGATTTAAGATTAACAGTGTTCGAATCAAGAATTTTAGTAATCTAGCTGAAGAAAAAAATCAGTTTTTTAATAAATTGATTTTAAATGAGTTAAACGAACTTGACGAGGAAGGTCAGTACAGACATATAGATATTAAGATCTAACTTAATCGCTGCAAAATAAGTTTTTAAATTATAATTCATAACTTTTGGAATGAGGTAATAAAGATGACAGCAGATAAAAAAAACTCTGAAACTAAAAAAACAGTTGCTTTAAAATATAATCAAAATACTGATCGAGCTCCAAAAATTATTGCCAGTGGTAAGGGAAGTATAGCGGAGATGATAATAAAAAAAGCCAGACAGGAAAACATCCCAATTAGAGAAGATAAGGATGTTGTCCAGGTTCTGGCTGAACTAAATATCGGAGATGAAATTCCCGAAGAATTATATACTGTTATCGCAGAAATACTTTCTTTCTTTTATGATCTGGAAGATCTGCAGTCTTAAATTTAAGTAGATTCGGCATAGATGTGGCTCTGATCAAAATCCTTTTCTTCTAAGAGCTGTCTGGCTGCAGCCTCCATTGGCCCCGGTCCACACATATATATTTTATAGTCATCAAGCTCATATTTATCCATCACATCAGTGACAAATCCCTTTTCTCCATTCCAGTTGTCATCAAAGGCAACGACCGGAACAAAATCAAATTTATCAGATTCTGCATCCATTTCCTCAAAAAAGTCTCGGTAGAGGAACTGATCTTCCTCGTTAACCCCATAAATTAACTTTGCATTTTTTATGTGATTATCATTGTGGACTATATCTTCAACGATTGGTATAAAGGGTGTAATTCCAATTCCTCCCCCAACAAGCATTACATCTTCTGCATCTTTGTCAACTACTAATTCGTGCCCCATTGGTCCCTTAAGTTCAATTACCTGTCCCTCTTCAAAATCTGAGAAGATAATGCTGGTTCCATAACCATCTGTAATTCTCATTACTGTTACCTTAATCAAACTGCCATCATCCTCTATTCCAGCGATTGAATAAGCTCTATACATCTGATGTTTATCAGAGACTTTTACCAGTATAAACTGGCCTGCTTCTACATCGATGTGGGGTGGCTCCATTAGTCTGAAAGAAAATTCTTTGATATTTCCAGAAAGCTCTCTTATTTCTTCGATTTTTGCCCTGATATTATCCTTGTGATAATAATCAAGTTCTCCTTCTTCCCAGATATTAAATTCATCAGCTGAGTTATTTTTTATCTCTAAAATTCCTGCCGGACAGTTTTCCACACAGGTATTACAGCGAATACATTTCTCGTTATCCAGCTGACCATCTTCATTCCACTCTAAATATGGATCAAGCTGCATCGGACAGACTCGAGCACACATTCCACATTCATGACAGAGATCAGTAGACTCTATAGTTACTTTAGCATCAGTCTCATTGTTAATGCCAAGGTTTTTTCCAGCTTTATAACTCATATGCTGGATGCTGCCCATTGGACAAAATTGACACCAGGTTCTGGGAGAATAAAAAAAAGAGGTTATCCCACCTAAAACTGTTACCATTAAATAACTGGCTACAAAAATAAAGCCCAATTTGTCAAGAAATGGGGCCTGACCATAAATGTTTATGACACTGACCAATTTTCTTCCAATTTGGAAGGAAAAAAATAAGAAAAAAGAAATTCTTAAAAATTTTGATTTAAAAAAATGTGGGATCTCTCTATTTTTACTAAACTGCAGCAGTACTGAGTCAAATAAACTTCCATGGGGACAGATATTTCCACACCAGTAGCGGCCTTTAAAAAACGATGTCAAAGAAAGCCCCGCAATTACCGGCAGTACAAAAAGTCCAAACTTTGGAAACCAGAGCCCTCCGATTGCAACGGTTAAAGTAAAAATCCAGGCATATTTTCTCAGCAGGGTAAACGTTCGATTTGTTTCAATATAATATATTGATTCTATATTTTCCATTGATAATCCTCCTAGTTATAATATTTATATATCTGGATAATACAATATTATATTTATAAACAAATGTCAATAACCAGGGGAATAGTTCTATTAGTTAAAATTTTTAGAATTATAATCTAATATCCGACGGGATTACCGCCGGATTTAAAATTGCAAAATATATGTCATTATTTAAGCGCAATATCGGCCTGATACCATTTAATAAATTCCTCTAAAAATTCCTCAGGCAGTAATTCTAAATAAATAATTAATTCATCTTCTGCAGTTTCTGCATCAAATTCTATGATTAATTTGCGGCCTGCCAGCTCGAATAATTGCTCATCAATATCTTCAAGCTTTTGAAAATGAGGAATCTCAACATCCTCCCCCCTTAAAGAGCGGAAAATTATTCTTTCAATATCTCTTCTATTGACAACTATTGTTTTTAAATGATCATCACCTTTAAGCACAATTGTTCTATTGGTTAAAATAATCTCTTTGTTCCAGACTTTATAAGTGCTGATTATTATTGGCAGAGCATCAAAAGCAAATAATAAAACTCCTGATAAATAAACCAAATAAATTAAAATTCGCTGATAAAAACCAATCCCGGGATAAAAAAACTGCAGCAAAATACCTGCCAGAAAAATCCCTACTGGAGTATAAAGCTTTTCTAAAAATTTATATTTATTATACTGATAGATTTCCTCCATAATTTATGCCCCCATCCATAATAATTTTAACTGCTAAATTGATAACTAAAGATTTACTATTATATATATTATTCTCCAATTAAAAAAATTATCCTGCCCAAAATGAGAAAAGCTCCCGCAGGAGCTTTAAATACTAATTAATTGAAAAACCAACATCAAATTCTCCCAGATCCGTATTAAATTTAACCATTAATACTTTATCTGCTTCAGAACTAATATTGATATTTTTACCTGTTACAATCTGTGGAGGAGCAATATCACAGCTTAAATCCTGCTCAGCTAAGCCGGTTGTTGCCTTACCGCTGATAATATTTCCTAATTCCCCCATGGCTGAGGTTACAAATTTATCAAGTTCCTCCATTTCCATTCCTGACATCGCTTCGACTACCTTTAAAGCCATTTCTTTGGAAAAACTGTATACTATAGATCCTTTTATATCTCCTGTCATGCCAATAATTACATTTGCCTCCTTATCAGTTACCAGATCTTCCTGAATTGAAACTTCTCCCTTTTCCGGCTTTACTGAAAGCATGGTTTGAAAAACTGAATCGGTTGCTGCAATTATTGGATTTAAGTATTTTACATCCATTACTTTAGTTCCTCCTCTTTCTCTTTTACAGAGTTTATATGTTCCCCAATATCCTGATCAGTTGAAGCAACATGGTTGATCAGCCAGGTTAAAAGCCGGCCGCTGAATTCCAGCAGAAAATCATCATCATATTCATCTGCACTATATTTTTCCTGAAATTCTGCAACTTCTGCTTTGAAATCTTCATGAATTTGATGATGCTCCTCAAAATCAGGGTAATTAAATCTTTTCTGCAGAGCCTCTTCAGCATCAAAGTGAGTCACTACATATTCGCCCATAAAATTCAAAGTTCTTTCTACCTCTTTTTTCTTCTCTGAATTTTCTTGATCACTTCTTACAGTCTGAATAAAATCTCCCAGGCGCTTAAAAAGTTCCTGATGCTGTTCATCTACCAGTTCTACTCCAATTTTATATTCTTCTCTCCAGATCATTTTTTCACTCCTCTGTCAAATATGTAAAAATTAAAGACTGCTTATATTTTATTACAGATCATCAGCTTTTTCAAATATCACACTTTGATCATTGTAAATGAATTAAATTCAGATTATAATAAAAGTAGAGGAAAATTAAATTAAAACTGCCGGGAGGTAAAAAATATGCTTAAAAAAATCACTATTTTCAGTATTTTAATAATGATAATTTTTAGTTCAATTTCTGCAGCTGCAGTTGAGCTGGATGACTTTGATAAGAAGCTTTTGGTTAGGATTTTTAAAGATGTTGACAGTGAAGATGTAGAATATATGGCTCGTCTGGGGCTGGATAGTAAGGATATCAGTTTAATTCTTTATTATTACAGCAACTCAGATAAAAAACTTGATCAGGGTGATCTGGAGAGACTGGTCAGAAATCGCGAAAGAATTAATGAATTTCACTATTATTATGGAATGCCATCGATCATCTTTGATGATGAGCTGGTCAGATTTAGACATCCTTACCGCGAAAGACACTTCCCACCACTTGATACTAAAAAATATGATAAAAAATATAAGTTCAACGGCGGAACTGAAATAATCAAGGTACGCGGCAATAATTATGATTATAAATATAATAATCAGCGGACTGGAGTCGAAGAAAAAATAGAAATTAAAAATCAAAAATATGAATATTATTACCGGGACCGCAATATGATAGAAAAACTTGAAGTCCACCATGCAAATCAAAAGTACAGTTACTATTACAAAAATTTAAATACTGGTCGAACTATCAAAAAAGAAGGCAGGGGCCGCCGGGTAACTAAAGATATTGTTTATGAAGAATTAAGAGAAAGATATAATGATTTAGAAGAAGACGATGATTGGGACGATGATGGCGGTGACTGGGATAATGATGACTGGGCTGATGAGGATCCAGATGATGATAATGGAGTAGATATTCAGTTCGATATTAAGATTGATCTGAGTGATCTTTTTAATTAAGATTTGTTTTAAATTAAACAGCCAAACTTTAAAAAGGCCGGTTTTAGCCGGCCTTTTTCATTTGCTTAACTTTATTAAAATTTAGTGACACCAACCGGGTCCAAAGCCAGAAACACTTCTATTGTAAGCTCCACCACTGCGGAATCCACCAGATCTAGCTCCAAAATTACTTCTGCCCATCATACCATAATGATAGTCTTCATCAAATCTTGAGTAGCCGCTTCTGCCAAAACCTCTTTGAGATCCCGGTCCAAAATCATTATTAAAACGATTTTGATAACGCTCTTCATAGTTTTGACGGTTTTCTGCAATTAAAGCCAGCTGTTCTTCAGTTAAAACTGCTTCCATTTTTTCCTGATTGCTGAGTCTTTTTTCATCCATCTGCACTAAAACTTCTTCGATCTTATCTTCAATTTCACCAATCTCAGCATTAGATGCACCGCGGAATTCTTGATCTCTAAGTTCACGGTTTAAATCTCTAAGCTGATCTCTTAAATCCTCAGTTTGAGTATAAAATTCATTTCTTAAATCTGCAATTTCATTAATCTGCTCTTCACTTAACTCAACTCTGTTATAACCAATTCCAAACTCTCCTGCATCTTCATTGTAGCGGGGCTGGTTGGCTGCCGGTCCCATCTTAGACTGGGGACCCTGAGCAAAAACTGCACCTGTAAAAACTGAGACTACAAAAGCCAGCACCATTAAACTAATTAATAATTTCTTCATATTAATTCACTCCTCATAAATTTTTGTTTTGTCATTAATGAACTTTAATTTTCATTAATGCTTTTCTTAACTTCTGACTTAATTATAGGAGCAAATTATGAAGGAATTATGAATTTGAAAAAATAATTTAAAATTTATCTGAAATAATTAATCACAATATAGCTTAAATAAGAAGTTATTCCACCAAGAAATGTTCCCCAGATTAAATCGATAATTGTAATTGTCAGGGGCCAGTCCTTAATTGTAGCGAGATTTGTCAGATCATAAGTAGAATAAGTTATCAGTCCAAAAAACATACCGGCAAATAAGGCATACTGCCAGCTGGAAATTGCCAGGGCTTGATTAAGAACAAAGAAAACCAGACCGGCCGTAAAAAGCAGATAGAAAATAAAAGCAGCAGTCATATTAAAGTTTTCTTTCATCAAAAATCCCAGCTGATTGCGGTAAAGATTTCTGGCCACTGCTCCCAGCCAGATAAAATCGATCACCAAAAAAATTATAAATGTGATGAGATAATTTTTTAAAAATACCATTGCTTACAGCTCCTCTTTATTTATATTTTCTAACTGTCTAACTCTAAGTCCGGTCATTACATCTGAGCGGGTGATAATTCCTTTAAGTTCCTCACCCTCCATTACCAGCAGTCGGCCAATGTCTTTCTGGAAAAGAAGTTTAAATGCCTCATAAAGCTCATCATTTTCCCCAACACAGTGCAGTTCTTTGTTCATTATTGTCTGGACCGGAGTGTTGCGGTATTCTTCCTGATTTATCTTCTGTGCATCTTCCATGGTTACAATACCAACTACTTTATCGTCCCTCAGCACAGGGAAACCAGAATGTTTATCATTAAACATTTTTTCTATTAAGCGGTGGACACTCATATTAACCGGTACTGTTTTAACCTCCTTAGTCATTAAATCCTTTACCTTTAAGTTTGAAAGAGCACTCTTAATATTGCTGAATTGATGTTCCTGAGCGGCACCTATATAGATGAAAAAGGCAATAAAGACTAAGAGAAAGTTTCCGCTCATAAAACCTAAAATACCAAACATTAGAGCAAAACCCTTACCAAATTTGGAAGCAATCTCTGTTGCCCGCCTAAAAGAAGTGCGCTGGGCAATAAAAGCTCTGAGAATTCGGCCTCCATCTGAGGGAAAGGCAGGCAGCAAATTAAAGATTGCAAGAAAAATATTTAGCTGACCTGTATATAAAATTATCAGCCTAAAATCTTCCAGGATAAAGTTAGGTGCAAAACTAGCGGCAAAGACAAAAATCAAACCCAAAGCCAGACTGGTCAGCGGACCGCTAGCTGCAATTTTCATTTCATCTTTAGGATCTTTGGATATTTCTTCGATATTTGCCAGACCGCCAAAGAGCATTAGAGTAATATCTGTAGTTTCCACATCCTTTGTTCTGGCTACAAGTGAATGTGCCAGCTCATGAATCAGGATACTGATAAAAAGCATAACCGCCATAATAAACCCTAGTAGATAGGGATTTAAAAGCAGCTGCCTTCTTGCTATATCAGTATTTTCTGTTAGATAAACGATATTATTACCAAAAGCCCAGGCGAAAAAAGGAAGAATAATTAAAAGGCTGACATGTATTTTAACGGGAATTCCAAATAAATGTCCAATCGTAAAGGAACTTTTCATACTTATCACCCCTGATCAAATTTTTAAAGATTTAATAAAGCTTAATTATATTATCAAGGTAATTAAAATCAGAAACAAGTATTTCCATTACATCAGCAGAAATATTTAAATTATTTGCTGCTGAAAATTGAGAAAGGGTTAGCCCCTGCTCGGCATTTGAAGTATCAGTTTCCAGACTGACTTTCTGATTTAAAAATCTTCTAATTTTAATTAAATCATCATTATTAATTTTTCCTGCCTCTTTTATAATATTTAACCTCTGAAGAATAAAATCCTGCATCTCTGCCAGAGATTCTTTTCTGTTCTGATGGGGCAGTACTGCTTTTTTTGAAAATATCCCGGCTGCCAGGCTCTCAAAATCTTCCTTTTTTAGGTGTGCTGCTGCAAATAAAGAAAATCCATTTGGATTAATTTTATTTATTTCCCGCATCTGCTCAACCACCTGAGCAGAGCTAAGTTTAAAAACAGAAATACCGGCATATAGAGGTTTTTTGATTATTTCTCGATCCTCTTTGATCCAGCTGCTCAATTCTGAGAAAAGATTTTCCGTATATGTCATCGGCAGTACAAAGTCTAAATAACCCTCTTCAAGCCAGAGTGACCAGTTCTGCAGAGCTCTAAAGCGGGCTTCCTCTCTCCCAGGAATTACATCAGCAGAAATTAAAAGTTCAGGATCCAGCTGGCGCAGAATTTCAGAACTCTCTCTTACCATCTCCGTGATCAGATTTTCTCTAAACTGATTCCATAAAGCAGCATCCCGACTCCCACTTTCAATTTTAAAAGGATCTAGATTATGTTTGTCTTTAAAAGCCTCAACTGTAGAATTATCATAGCCAAAACTGCCCCTGTATTCTTCCGGAAAACGAATGTAATCAAGGTTAATTCCATCCAAATCATAATTTTTAACCAGGTACTGATACCTCTGCTGCAGATATTTTTTCACTTCACTATTAGCTGGAGAAAGCCAGCTCGAATTGTGATAGCTAACTATTTCGCCGGCTCTGTTTTTATTTGCCCAGTCAGGATTTTCTCTTAATATTCTTCCCGGCTTACCGGCTGTATTTTCATTAAAGACCCAGACCCAGGCATGAACTTCAATCCCTCTTTTTTCTGCTGCTTCTATTAAAACCTGCAGAGGATCCTCCTGCCAGCTTTTAAACCCTGGATCCTGAACCATAAGCTCACTGGTGGGAACAACTGTCATCCCTTTGTAAAAAGTTTCTGGAAAAATAGCATTAAAATTAGCCTCTGCTGCCTGATCAAGGAAAGCTTCCACTCCTGCTCTCCCCTTCAGCTCTGCAAAAGTCCCACTGTCCAGCCAGAAAGCCCGCAGCTGAACAGGCTTAGATTCAATAATTTCAAGCCTGAGCTTTTTTCCCCGAGCACTAATTTTTTGGGCCTCAAGTTCAACATCTGAGTCATTTTGATTTTGATAGCTGTTTATCATTTTCTGATAACTGTTATCAATAACTGCCAGTTCAGATGTGATTTTGTCTCCAGGAATTATTCTAAAAGTATTTTGGGCCTGATTTAAATCTGCCTCCAGTTTATCCAGTATTCTTTCTACATCTCTGATTGCTAATAATGACTTTCTGTATTCTTCAGGCTTATAATAAGCTTCAGCTGAAGAGAAAGCTGCCAGAATAATAATAATTAAAAGCAACATAATAGAAAATTTATTTTTTTTCATTTCAGTCCACCTCTGCTAAAATTTGATTCCATTTTTCTTCCATAATATTTAAAGCCGCTTCAGCTGTAATTTTACCGGCAAAAGCTCTGGCAAACTGTTCTTCCATGATTTTGATTAGTTGATCAGCTCTGGGGTGTACCAGGGTTAAATCCTGATATCGCGGAAGCTGTTTTCTTAATATTTTTTGAGCTGAGCTGCTTAATGATTCCTCTGCTTTTTTCCTAAAGATTATTTCTTCAGTTTCAAACTCAGCTGATTCCTCTATCACCGCAGAAGGCAGCACTGAAGCCAGCTGAGAAAATTCCTGTTGGGCCTCTGCTGAAGTAATAAAATGGGCAAAGTCGGCTGCCTCACTTTTATGGTCAGCTCCTTTAGGAATTACCAGATTCATTAGAGCAGCATTAATAACTCCTTCAGCTGCTGTTGGAACTGCTGCCAGTGCTGTCACATCATTTAAATAAACTGATTCTGACTCAATTTGGCTTAAGAATTGAGGGGCTGTAAATAAAATAGCAAGATCGTTATTCTGATAACGCTCCAGGGCAATATTAAAGCCTGCACTTAAACTGTCAGCTGGAATAACTCCTTCTGCAGCCAGTTTTTGATAATTTTTGATAATCTCAACAGCCTTTTGATTGTTAAAAGCAGCCTTAGTCTGTCCAGCTTCAACTTTAAATAGATCTATCCCTGCTTCCAGAAATTCATGCTGAATTTTAATCTGGGGCATTAGTCCGTAGACACCAGTCTTCTCGGTTATTTTTTCAGCCAGATTAAATAATTCAGTTTTAGTTTCCGGAATTTCTGCTGGATTATGTCCTGCAATTTTAAAAATTTCTTGATTAAAAACCATTAATTTAGAACTTAAATACCAGGGAAAAGCATAATACTGTTCCTGATAGCTGCCATTTTCCCATAATAAAGGATAATAACTGCTGCTGTAATTTTTATCTAAACTTGAAATTGGAAATAAAAGCTCTGCTTTAAGCAGTGAAGCCATTAACTGAGGTGATAAATTAACCACTTCCGGTACATTGCCTTCAGCTATTCGATAACGAAGCTGCTGATTAATAGAAGAAAAACTGATATCTTCCCAGATTATTTTTATTTCAGGGTTATCTGCTTCGTACTGACTAATTTTATTGAGAAAGTAGTTCTGATAACTATTTTTTAAATTTATTGTCCAGAATTCAATCTCTTTTTCAGTCTGAGCCTGAATCGGTGCAGCAGTAAAAAAAATAATCATTAAAACTAAGATTATTTTATTCAATTTAAAAATTTTTTGACATTTTAACATTTAAATTCTCCTTTTTCTAATCTGTTTCAATAATTTTTCCTGCCTAAATGGCAAAAACCTCTCCAAGCTCAAAGTGCAATTAGAGAGGCTCTTACCTGGCAGCAGGGCAAAATGTGATTATCTTAGTATATAATTAGCTGTTTAAAGCTCTTTTCCTGCATCAGGACTAATTAAGCTGTAAAAACTTTTTGAGCGGCAGGAACCAGCTCAATTTCTAAGGGAAATGCGGGTCCTTTTTCACCATCAATATCACAATTTTGCTCTTTGCTGCTGTTTTTTAAGGTGATTTTAAAATAATTATCCTGAAGATAAATCAAATTCTCATTTTTAATTTCCTTACCATTAAATAGATCAGCTGCTGCTGAGCTCAGTTTTAGAATATTACCGGTCTTAACTGCTAAAAGGTCAAATAAGCCGTCATCAATTGAGGCCAGTTTGGCAACATTTTTAAAACCACCGGCATCTTTACTGTTAAAAACAAAAAAACCTAAAAAATCCCCCTCAATTTTTTTCTGAGAAGTTTCAATTTCAAGCTGCATTGATCTAATATTGGGCAATTCTTTTAATCCCTGCAGATAATAAGCTACTTTGCCCAGTCTATTTTTCATTTCGGTTTCAGTTCCATGGGCAATCTGTGAAATGATTCCGCCAACACAGACATTTAAAAAATAGCGGCCATTAACCCGGCCGACATCAATTTCTTTGACTTTCCAGTCTAAAATTCTTTTAACACTGTTTTCAATATTTTGAGTCATCCCGAGAAAAGAAGCAAAATCATTGGCAGTTCCTGCTGGAATAATACCCAGCGGTAGATCAATTTTATTTTTCTGCATCAGATCAACCATTTCGCTGGCAGAACCATCTCCTCCGGCAACAATTACCGCTTCAAAACTCTCGTCAATATTTTCCAGACCAATTCCAAAATCTCCCGGCTCCATACTGCGGTAAATATCTACCTTAAAACCGGCAGCCTGAAATTTCTCTAAAAACTTATCCAGATAAGAATTAAAAGATCTGTCTCCAGCTGCCGGATTATAAATTAATTTAACTTTTTTATTTAACAATTTAATCAACTCCTATCAGGCAATTTAATTATATCATAAACTGCCTGATAAGGACAAAACCTATCTGATCTCAATATCACCATATTCGGAACGAATCAAAATCTCATATTCAGCCTCAGCTCCCTGATAGATTAATTCTTCCTGATTATCATAATTCACTCCACCCAAATCAGCCTCTATATTACCATACTCTACCCTGAGATCATAATTATATAATTCATAATCTCTGAGTCTTTCGATAGTACAATCTGCATAGCGGAGCTCTAAATCCAGATCAGAAATATTTCTTAATCTTAAATCACCGTATTCTATATCTGCAGTTATTTTACCGCTGATATCTTCAAAACTAAAACCTGTATAGCGGCTGTTGACCTCTACATCTTTAGCCCGGCTGATTTCTGCACCACCATAGCGGCTGTCGATTATTAAATCAGATTCAATGTTTTTAAGCCTGTTAAACCCATAAGCACTCTCCAGTCGAAATTCCCCAGCTATATTGCGAACAGTATTTTCTGTATAGGCTGTTTCTAAATCCAGACTAGAACCAAGATTACTAATTTCAGCCTCTCCATAATCTAAACTAACTGCTGCTGGGCCAGTAATTTTATCAATATCTGTACTGCCGTAGCGGTTGCTGGCCTCTAATTCAGACTCTAATTCAGAAACATTTAAGCTTCCGTATTTATTACTTAGTTCAGCTTTTAACTCTCTGGGAACACTGATCTGATAATCAATTTCTACCACATTTATTAAATCTGGAGTTGCTGTCTGACTTTTATTTAGGGCTATTTCCAGCCTGTCTCCCTGAAGCTCATAAATTACTTCTAAATCTTTAATAAATTCTTCTGCTGCCTCTTTATCCTCAGCGTGAACTTTGAGTGTATAATCAATAGTTATTTCCTGATTATCAGTTCCTCTAAGATCGATACTACCAAAATCATTTTTTATATAAAAACTGCTCAGCTCTTCATTTTCAGCCAAAAATTCGGCTCCTAAATTTAAAGTTCCATCCTTTTCTGCCTTAATACTGTCACTGTCAAAATTATTCTGAAAAACAGCACCTTCCATTTCAATCAATTCTTCAATTGATTCGGTAATAAAACCTTCAAATAAATGATTATCAGAGCGTACATATCTGATATCAACAATCATCACCAGCGTTAAGATTATTAAAAGATAAGTTACAAATTGTTTTCTACTCATTTTTTCCTCCTTTTAAACATCGACATCAGAAGCAAGCAGCCGGGAATTTAAGAAAAAGAGCCCGATCATAATAACTGCTATTACCATAAATGGTGCAGAGCCAATATAGATTGTAGTTTCACTAACTCCAGCCGGGGTCTCTGTAAATATTGATAGTGGAAAATCCGGCAGCCAGTTAAAGAGATAGTTTAAAAAGCCTCCAATTCTTAAAATCAAATAATGACTCAAAATAAAGACCAGAATACTGATTAATAGCCTAAAGCGATTAAAAAATGTTGCCACCAGATAGGAAAACTGGGTTATCAGATAAATCTGGATTCCAGTTATTAGGTAAGAAAGATAAGCAAGAAGTAGAAATTCACTGAATACTTCTCTCCCCAGCATTTCCGGAACCTGACGAAATGCTTGTTCCAGAAAACCCTGGTGAAAATATAGGTTAACTAAAATTAGAGCACCACTTAAAATTAAATAATAAGCAAAGGCAGGAAAAACTTTAGCAAAATTAATTTCATAACCACGGCGGGGAAGAATTTTTAGAAGATAAATTGTATTTGCTCCCCACTCACTGCGGTATGAGTTATAGGCCAGAAAAAGCATAATTAGCGGTAGAAAAAAGAGGGGGATAAAACCGAGTCCAAAGCTCAACCCCTGCGGCCAATTTTCAGTTCTGGTGATTAAAAACCATTCCCAGGCAGCAATAATTAGTGTTGAAACTATAATTAAAATATTTAACTGCCTGACTTCTTTTTTGATTAAGGAAATTAGACTTTTCATTCGAATACCTCCCCGATTAGTTCTCTAATAGACTTACCCTTTTCTGCTCTTAGATCATCAGCATTTCCAGATAGTAAGAGTTCACCGTTTTCAATAAAAATTACATGGTCTAAATATCTTTCTGCCTCGATTATCTCATGAGTAGCCAAAATAATCGTCTGATTTTCACTGTCAAACTCTCCAATTAATGTTTCTAAAATTCTCTCTCTGGAAGCGGGATCAATTCCTGCCAGTGGTTCATCCAAAATAACGACTTCAGCACTGCGGCTTAAAACTAAAACCAGCTTTAATCGGGCAGCCATTCCTTTAGAAAGGTTGTTGATTTTCTGCTCCAGTTTAAGATTCATAAATTTTAGAAGTTCCTCCGCCTTAACAGTAGAAAAATCACTGTACTGCTCTTCATGAAATTTAATCATCTCAGCAATAGTCATCCACTTATAAAGATGATTGATCTCAGGTAAAAAAGCGATATCCTGCATCAAATGCTGCTCTTTATTTTTGCGATTAATTTTAATCTGACCGCTGTCTTTAACAATTAAACCAGAAATTATTTTAAGCATTGTTGATTTACCACTGCCATTTGGCCCTACAATCCCGGTGATCATTCCGGCCGGTATTTTGAGGTCAATTCCTTTGAGTGCCTGAACTCCAGGAAATTTCTTTTTTAATCCTTTAATTTCAATTATATTTTCATTCATCCTGATCCCTCCTCTTTAAATTGTTATTTATCTTTTCGATAATATCATCCTGCTTAAAGCCGAGTGAAATCATCTCATCTATAAATTCCTTAACTGCTGTTTCTGCCATATCTTTTCTTATTTCTATCATCACCTGCTCATCATCCTTTATAAAAGTTCCTCTTCCTCTTTTTGTTTCCACAAGTCCCCGCTGTTCCATCTCCCGGTAAGCACGCTGAACAGTGTTGGGATTTACTTCAATTTTTTTGGCCAGTTTACGCTGTGATGGTAATTTTTCGCCCGGTCTCAGCTCACCTCTAACCAGTTCCTTTTTTATCTCTTCTATAACCTGCTCATAAATTGGATAGGCTGCGTTGAAATCAATATCCATATCTTCCCTCCTTCCAACCAAATTTAATAGTGCACTAGTTAACTGGTACACTCATAGTATAATCCTATTTATTTTCTTTGTCAAGTCTTTTTTGAAAATTTGTTAAAAAAAATGGTACCGGGTACCTGGAGATTTAATCCAGGTACCCGGTACCATTTAAGATTAACATATTAAAATTTAATTTTTAAGAAGCTAAGTCAGCAAAATATTTGTCAACTTCTTTTAATAAATCAATTATATCTAAATTCTGAGGACACTGAGGCTCACACTGCCCACATTCAACACAGTTGCTGGCTCTAGCTGTTTCATCCATCTCATAATATTCTTCAGCCATTTTTTCACCTTTGTCAAGCAGTTTAGCCTGATTGAACTTAAAGAAGTTTTCAGGTATATTAACTTCTTCAGGACAGGGCAGACAGTATTCACAGCGGGTACAGGTAATTGGCCCCCGCATCTCTTCAGCCGCCTTTTCCATCATGTCAAACTCAGACTCAGTTAAAAGTCCAACTTCTGACTCAGAAGCAGTCTCAAGATTTTCCTTAAGCTGCTCCATATTACTCATTCCACTTAAAACTACTCCCGGCTCCTTTTGAGACCAGATCCAGTGTAAAGCCCATTCGACTGGAGTCCTCTCTGGATTTTTAGATTCGAATAATTCTCTGGCTGCTTTTGGAGGTTCCTGGGCCAGCCAGCCGCCGCGAATAGGTTCCATAATTACAACTGCTGTACCTTTGTCATATGCTTTTTTAAGGCCAGCCATACCTGCCTGATATTCTGTATCAAGATAATTATACTGAATCTGACAGAAATCCCAGTCATGGCCGTCTAAAATATCATTAAATACATCATGGCTGTCGTGGAAAGAAAAACCGAGATATTCAATCTTACCTTCTTCTTTTTTCTTTTCTCCCCATTCAATAATATCTAAATCTTTAATCTTCTGCCAGCGCTCTGCATTTAAAGCATGTAAGAGATAGAAATCAATTTTTTCTACCTGCAGCTTTTCCAGCTGTTTATCCAGATACTTATCCAGATCTGCTTCTTCTTCAACTTCCCAGATTGGTAATTTTGTTGCCAGGTAAGTTTTATCTCTGTAGCCGTCTTTTAAGGCCTTACCTACAACATTTTCGCTTTCCCCCTGATGATAGGGCCAGGCTGTATCTACATAATTAACCCCATTATCAATTGCATAACGAATCATTTTAATAGCTTCTTCTTCATCAATGTTGGAAGAATCGTCTCCATTGATTGGCAGTCTCATTGCTCCAAAACCAAGCGCTGAAACTTCAACATCAAGTTTACCCATCTTTCTGTACTGCATTTTTTTACCCCCAATTAATAATTAAAATTGAATTTCCTTTTATATCTCTATTAATTTACCTCTTTAATTATTATTCAAGATTGATTTACTAAATCCTTTTTGATTTAATTGTGAATTTATTATTTATATCAAATTAACTTTAGATCTAAATCTCTGCAAAAAAATATCCCGGCAAAACCGGGATATTAGAATGATTAATTTATTATCTTTTATTCTTCCAGAGCCTCTTCTTTATGAACGATTTTTCTTAACCAGTTGACAAATTTATTTCTTATTTCATCAACAATATCATAAACAACCGGAATGATTATTAGAGTTAAGATGGTCGAAAATAAGAGACCTCCGATTACAACAATCGCCATCGGCTGTTGAGTTTCAGCACCAGTACCAATTCCAAGCGCAAGCGGAACGAGGGCCAGAGTTGTTGTTAGCGTTGTCATCAGAATAGGGCGCAGTCTGATTGGAGCAGCTTCTAAAATTGCCTCTTTTCTGCTCATCTGAGTTTTACGGTTATTAATATAATCGATCATCACTATTGCATTATTAACCACAATTCCAACCAGCATAATGGCACCAATTAGTCCATTAACACTTAAGGCTGTATCTGTGATTATCAGCCCCAGTACAGCTCCTACAACTGAAAGCGGCACTGTAAACATAATGACAAAAGGATGAATTAGTGATTCAAATTGAGAAGCCATAACCATGTAAACAAGGACAACTGCAAGTATTGCTGCTATAAATAACTGAGAAAATGAACTTGCCATATCCTCAGCTTCTCCACCATAGCTAATTGTATAACCTGAAGGCAGATTGAGCTCTGAATCCATTACTGATTCAACTTCTGTCTGCACCTCTCCTAAGGGGCGCTCAAAAATATCAGCACTTAAGGAAATATAGCGCTGCTGATTTTCTCTGGCAATCGAAGAATAACCTCTTCCTTCTTCAATTGCTGCCAGCTGAGAAAGCGGAACTGTTGTCCCATTTGAACCAAAGAGGTTAATATTTTCTAAGTTTCTTAAAGATGTACTTTCAGAATCTTTTAGTTTAAGAACTATAGCAATTTCTTCTCCTGACTCAGTTAGCTGACTGATGGTACTGCCGCTTAAAGCCATATTGACATAAGATATTATATCACTGTCAGTAAAACCATAATTTTGAGCCTGAGTTTTATTGATTTTAACATGGATTTCTTCATTTCCTTTTTCCAGACTCAAATTAGTATTTCGAATTCCTTCAATTTCTGTTATTAGATTTTCAGCATTTTCTCCCAGAGTTAGTAGGGTATCTAAATCCGGACCTTTTATCTGAGCTTCAACAGCAGTTCCTCCCATTCCGCCTCCACCTCCACCCATCATTGAGGTCATTGCGGAAACATTAACTGAAGCCCCCGGAATATTACGGGTTCTATTTCTTATTTCTTCTGCTACTGCAGCTACATCTTTTTCTCTCTCCTCCAGTGGGATTAATTCTACGGTCATATTGACCCGACCACTGTTAACCCGAGAGGTTAAGAGATCAATTTCTTCGATATCTTCGACTCTGTTATGGAGTTTTTGAGCTAGCTCATTATTTAACTCTACAGTTGAATTACCTGTCATATTGGCAAAAACTCTGATTGAACCCTGGTCAGAGGCCGGCATATATTCAGTTTCCAGTGGAATTATATCTGCAGCCAGTCCAGCTGCAAATAGAATAAAGAAAATAACAAAGGCTGAAATTATTTTATATCTGTGCCTGAGTGATTTAGAGAGCAGATTCTGATAATATTTTACATAACGCTTCTTTTTAACATTTTCATCTGACTCGTTTTCACTAACCTTCAGGGCCTTTGAAGATAACATTGGAATAAAGGTTAGAGCAACAAATAGTGATGCCAGCAGTGAGAAGGTTACTGTCAGAGCCATTGGAGTAAATATTTGTGCCAGCAAATCCTCAATAAAGATTACTGGAATAAATACTGCAACTGTAGTCAGGGTTGAAGCACTGATAGCTGTTGCAACTTCTGAAGCTCCTTCTTTTGCTGCATCCAGGCGGCCTACTCCCAGAGCCCGATGCCGATAAATATTTTCTAAGACAACAATTGAGTTATCAACCAGCATTCCAACTCCAAGTGCTATACCACCGAGGGTAATTAGATTTAAACTCAAATCTGCAAAATACATCAGGGCAAAGGTTGCCAGTACTGAAATCGGAATTGCTGTTGCAATTACAATAGTACTGCTGAAGTTGCGCAGAAATAAAAAGAGAATAATTACTGCCAGAATACCACCTATAATAAAGTTCTGGAGTACTGAGTCGATAGAATCCTCAATATATTGAGCATTGTTACTTGTAATTTGAATATCTATCCCGGGCATTTCTTCTCTTAGTTCTGCCACAGCTGATTTAACTTCTTCAGCAACTGTAACAGTATTACTGTCACCCTGTTTTTGAATTGAAAGTCCTATACTCTCTTGTCCATTTAAATAACTGATGCTGTTTACTTCCTGATAACCATCTTCTAAATCAGCCAGTAAGGTCAGCGGGACTTTATCCCCAGCTGCTGTTGTGATTTCTATTTTTTCTAGATCACTGAAATCTTCAAATTCTCCCAGGGCGCGAACAGAAATCTCTTCATTTCCAACCATTACTGTGCCTAAACCACCGGACTGATTGCTGGCTCTTACTGCAGCAGCTATCTGATTTAAATTGAGATTATAGGCTGCAAGCTGTTCCTGGTCTGCATTGATTCTGATTTCTCTACTTCTTCCACCAGAGACCTCAGCAGAAGCCACTCCAACTATTTTTTCCAGTCGGGGCTGAATTGTATCTTCAGCAATCTTTTTTAATTCAACTGCTGAACCTCCAGCAACAGATAGCTGCATAATCGGTTGGGCATTGGGATCAAAATTCATTATTCGCGGTTCATCTGCTCCATCGGGCAACCTGGCCTCGATCCGAGAAATCAAATCTCTGAGATCATTTTTTGCTTCCGTTAAATTAGTCCCGTAATCAAATTCCAGAAAAACCATTGAGCTGCCTTCACTACTGGTTGAGTTTAAATTGCTCAAACCATCAATTGTAGCCACAGATGATTCGACCGGTCTGGTCACAAGTTCTTCTACTTCTTCTGGAGTTGCTCCACTGTAGGAGGTTCTAATCATTAAAAATGGCATTTCCATTTCAGGAGTTAAATCCATCGGCAGCCTTGTTAAGGCTATTCCACCAATTAAAATAACTGCCAGGATTAACATTGTAATTGTAACCGGTCTATTTACTGATATATCGGAGATCTTCATTAGTTATCCCCCCGATTAACAACCTGAATACTGTCCCCATCACTTAATCCTTCTTTACCCAGGGTTACAACCTTCTCGCCAGCTGCAAGACCTGAGCTCACTGCAGCATTATTTTCATTTTCCAGGCTTATTTCCAGCTTTCTTCTTTCGACTTTCCCAGCTTTAGCAACAAAGGCATAGTAGCCGCTGCTGTCTTCTAAAAGAGCATTCTGAGGAATAATTATTGAATCAGCTGCTCTGTCAATTGGAATTGAAACCTGAGAAGTCATCCCTGCTTTAATAATATTATCGGGATTATCTACTATTATTTCTACCGGAAAACTGCGTCTGTTGGCTGCTGTTCTGGGAGAGATACTTTTAATTCGACCGGTAAAATCAGCTTCAATTGCTGTAAAATTAACAATAACCTGATCTCCAGCCTGCAGACTATTAATATTATTTTCGCTGATATAGGCAGTTAATTTGATTTTATCAATATTACTTACCACAGCTGCAGAGTTCCCACTTAAAAGCTCACTTCTTTGAGCATTAATTTCAGTTACTATACCAGCAATAGGGGAATTAATCTCTGTATAAGATAATTTTAATTCTGCAGATTCTAAAGCTGCTTCAGCCTGAGTTACCTGAGATTCAAGCTGGGCTATTTCTTCTTTAGTTGCTCCGGCTTTAGTCATCTCCAGATTTTTAAGAGCAGATTGGTAACTGCTCTGAGCAGCAACCAGCTGGTTATTTGCCTGGTCTATCTCTTCCTGAGATAAATAGCCTTCTTCAAATAATTCCTGCTGCCGCTCATAATTTTCTCTTCTCAATTTTAGTTCTGATTCTGCCTGTTCAAGCTGAGCTTCCAGACGGGAAATTTCTTCTTCTCGAGGCCCATTTAAAGCTTTCTGAAGATTGGCTTCTGCGCTTTTTAAAGAAGCTTCTGCCTGAATAACGCTGATTTCATTACTGCGGGAATCCAGCTTGATCAGCCTGTCACCTGCCTCTACTGAGTCTCCTACATTAACTGCTACTTCTGTTACAATTTCCTGAATTCGGGGGCTGAGCATTACTTCCTCAGATGCTTCTGATTCGGCACTAACAGTAGTATAAATGTAAAAATTATCTTTTTTTACCTCAGCTACCTCGACTGCCGCTGCTTCAGCTGCATTATCAGTTTCCTCCTCAGCAGCAGCTTCCTTGCTCATTTCCGGGTTTCCAGCTCCCTGGCCGCCGCCCCCACCTGGGCCCTGTGCACTGACATTTGTAACAAAAAAGTCATAAAATCCGTTTCCTAAAGCTGCAGCAGAAATAACTGCCATTAAAATTAAGCTTACTGCAAGCACTCTGTTTTTTCTAAGAAATTTTTTCATTATTTTACACCTCTATTTTTATCTGGATATTGATTATTTAAAAGCATGGTTAAATTCAATTTTTCAATAAATAAATTATCTGCTGCCTGCTGATAGTTTAACTGACTCTGCTTAAAGGCCAGCTGCTGCTTGTTATAGGCTTTTTCTGTAATCAAACCAGCCTGATGCTGCTCTCTAGCAAGTTCTAAATTATTTTCTGCATTATCCAGCTTTAATTCTGCACTTTCTAAACTTCTCTCAGCAGTCAATACTTTATTCAGCTGGTTTTCCAGACCTATTTTTTTATTTTCTTTTAAATTTTGATAATTATCTTCTGCCAGCTCCAGCCTGGACCTCAAGTTCTGCTCATTTAATTTGCGCTGTCCTCCATCAAAGAGATCATAGGAAAAGTTAACTCCAATAGTTGAAACTTCCGCAGAATGATTATAGCTTCCATTTAAATTAATCTCAGCTCTGCCTTCATCCTCAAACCACTGCAGCTGTTTTTTCTGTAATTCTAAGTTAACTGCGGCAGATTTAAGGTCATAATCAGCTGCAGTTAAACTCTGATACATTTTTTCAAAATCATACTGCTGATAATCAATAAGCTGAGCTTTGATTTCCTCTAAATATTCGTCAGCTTCCAGATTGATCTCTGTCCCTTCATTTAAAGCTAAAGTAAGTTTAAATGATTTAAGAGCATTTTTAAACTGATTATTTATTTCAGAAAAGCTGTTTTCAGCATCTATAAAATCTGACTCCGCAGTCTTTAATTCACTCTCTGAAATCTGCGAATCTGAATATAATTTTTTGCTTTCTGCTAAAGTTTTTTCTGCAGTTTTAAGCTGTAATTCTGCATTTTCTCGACTTTTGTCCAGCCGCTGCAGCTGAAGAAAATTTTTCAGCCAGGCTGAGAGCTTTTCTTCCAGCAGTGAATTTAAACTGTTTTTAGCATCTAACAGCTTCTGCTCCTGCTCATAATAGGCCTTTTCTGATTCAGTTGGGACTCCCTTAAATAAAGGATAGGCAATATTTACCGTATAATCACTATCTCCCTGATCATCAACTTCGGCTGTCTGAGATAAATTAAAACCTGAGCCGAAATTTCTACTTATTGATAGGGAAGTATTAGCTCCCTCCGAAGCTTCCTGAGAACCACCAGGAGATGTAAATCCTGAGCTTAATCTATTAGTTTCTGGTTGATCAATAATTTCATTATAATTAGCTGAAACTTCAATCTGCCAGTCCTGCTGAGCTCTAATAGTTTTTAACTGACGCTCGGCATTTTCAACTGTATTTATCTGCTGTCTGATTTCCAGATTGTATTCCAGGCCGTGTTCAACGGCTTCTTTCAGCGAAATTTCTGCTGCTGTGCTGCCAGCAGTGGATAGAGAAAATAAGATTAGAAACAGACCCGTAATAAAATAAATTGAATAATTTTTCGTTTTAATATTAATTAACTGCATTTATTGTCACCCCTGGCTCCATATTTAATAAATCTGCTAATTCTTCTTTGGCCAGATAATAATTTAGATATGAGTTTTTAAACTGATACTCACTATTAACTAAAGAAGCCTGATACTGAATTACAGTCGTTTTATTAACACTGCCCAGTTCAAACTGTCTTTGAACCTGATTGAACTGACTTTCAGCTCTTTCCAGATTATCTTTCTGTAAATCTATATTTTTTTCGGCCTGTTTAAGTTTCAAATGGGCTTTGCTAATACTATTTTTTAATCCCTCTTCTGCTTTTTTGAGGGCAAGTTCAGCTGATTTTAAATCCAGCCCGGCAATTTTTTGTTCAGAATCTGAAGCATCGATTATTTTCTTTGCGTATTCTTTTTCAGCCAGCTTATAATCAAGCTCGGCAATTTTTAAGTCATTACTGTTTTCCAGACCCTTTTTCACTGCCTCAGCTTCAGTAATATTCCAGATTTCAGGTGCAGGCAGTTCTTTAATTTTTAGCTCTTGATCCTTTAAATTTAAAGCAGTTTTGAATTCCAGCAGACTCTGCTGATAATTATTTTTTAAGTTTTCCAGATTATTTTGAGCTTCATTAAAAGTATTGGACTGGTCCAGCAAATCCAGCCGGCTGATCTGTGAGAGTTCATATCTGGCCTGCATTTCATTGTAGAGTCTTGCTTCTGCTTCAGTTGTCAGGCTTTGAGCTTCGATCTGCTTTTCAGTTAACCATAAATTGGTATACTGCTGAATAATAGATTTTATTATTCTGGCTCTAGTATCCTGATAATGTTTTTCGGTGCTCAAATAGTTTTTATTAATTTCCAGTTTATTTACCTCAGTAAAATTATATTTATTCTGCAGTTCTAAATTTTTCTGATTAATTTCCGCTTTTTGATATTCAATTTCTGCCATTTCTAAATCAAGATTTTCCTCTTCAGCTATCTTTAAAGCCTGATTTAGACTTAAAACTTCTGCTGCACTAACAGATGCTGAAAAAATAACCAGTAATAGCAGCATTAAAACACTAAATTCTCTGATCCTCATTTTCTTCCTCCTTTTAAAGTTGCTGTAATATCATTATATATTTTATAAACCTTAGCTTTCTTCTATAATTCTTCATAAAAATTTATATAAAAAGCTGCCCCACCGTCTTCGTTGGCAGCCCAAATTTCTCCACCATGTAATTCTACCAGAACTTTTGAAATTGCAAGTCCGAGGCCATATTCACCATCATCACCTTTTTTAAATTTATCAAAGATTTTTTTGAGCTCTGAACTGTCAATTTCTATTCCATCATTCCAGAATCTAAGCTGGATTATAGGCTTTCCCTCTTTTTTTATTTTTTTTGAAGAAATCTTAATTTTCTCAGCAGCATATTTAAACTGATTATCAATAATATTTTCTACAATCACTTCTAATTTTTCTTTATCTGCTTTTAGCTTGATATTATCTGAGATCAAAGACCAGCTGACATCTCTGCGCCGCCAGCTTAATTTTTCCAGTTTCTTTTCCAGCAATTTGTCAATATTTACTGCTTCTAATTTTAAATTCTGTCTGCTTAAATAATCCATTTTGCTGATATCAATTAGAGTTTTAACTCTTTTCTCCATCTTATAACTTTCTGCTTCCATAGCTTCCAGACTTCCCTGCAGATCTCCACGGGGATAGATACCATCCTGCATCGACTGAACATAGGATCTCAAAACCATAATTGGAGTTTTAATTTCATGTGAAATCTGCTGAATAAATTCCTGCTGTTTTTCATCTCTTTCGACCAGCTGCTGTCTGAGCCACTCGATTGTATTTGCCAGCTCCCCAATTTCATCTTTGCGGTCAATCTCTAAGGGCTGATCCCATTCCCGATTTGCAATTTTTTTGACCTGCATTTTAATTACCTGCAGTGATTTAGTTAGATAACGCGCTACAAAAATAGAAATCAGCCAGGCTAAAAATAAAAAGACGAGCAGCGAAATTATCAGGCGAATAAAAAATTCGCTAAAAAGACTGTCGCTGTAGCGGCTTCTTAAATAGGAAACAATATACTTTTCTTCTCCGGCAGCATCAAGTTCCTGAAAAACATAGTAAATAACCTCATTACTGTCTATTTTTAGCTCAGAACGACTCGCTGGGTTTTCAGATCTAAAAATATCTTCTTTGATTTTTTCAGCAATATTTAAATTGTCATTATCAGTAATTTCACCATCTTGATTGATGATAAAGTGGCGGGGGACCCGCGAAAACTTGATTGGAGGGCCGTCATTATTACTTTCGTTTTTGGGAAAAGAAAATCCTTCAGGAGCCTCTCCCTGATTTAGATCATCAAAATGTCCTTCTTCAATAATAAAGGCCTGAGTTTCCTCCAGCCGGTCATGTTTTTCGGAAATAATTATCGAGCGCAAAATAAAAGGAAGGGAAAGTGAATATAAAAGCAGAGCAATAGTTAAAACTGCCCCGGTTATCAGCCAGATTTGAAAAGAAAGCGGTTTATTTTTGATTTTTGCCAGAATTGTTTTCACTGCTTCACCATCCTGTAGCCGTGACCATAAACAGTTTCGATTTTAGCTTCCGGCAGTTTTTTGCGAAGCCTTCTAACCAGATCATCCACAACTCGGTCTGAACCATAATAATTATCTCCCCAGACATTTTTAATAATCTGTTCTCTGCTGAGAGCATTTTGAAGATTATCAAAAAGAAATCCAAGTAAATCAAATTCTTTTGCCGTCAGCTCAATATCTCTATTTTCCTCTTTTTTTACTACTCTTCTTCCCTTAAAATCAATCAAATAACCTGCATAACTACAGCTCTGCTCTTCATCTTTTTTTCCATAGACCCTTTTTAAAAGATTTTTTACTCTGATCACCAGTTCCCGAGGAGAAAAAGGTTTGGCCAAATAATCGTCACTTCCTTTTTCCAGCCCTATTATTCGATCTAAATCAGCATCACGAGCAGAAATAAAGATTACAGGAGTATTGTCATTTTGTTTCTTTATCTCTGAAATCAACTGAAATCCATCTATATCGGGCAGCATAATATCTAAAATCCAGAGATCAGGTTCAGCAGTAATTTTCTCTCTTGCCATTTCGCCCTTAAGAAAAGTTTTTACTTCCCAACCCTCTTTTTTTAAATAAGAACTTAAAATATCATTTAAATTCTGATCATCTTCAACCAAGTAAATTTTATAGCTCATTTTTTCCTCCCAGTCCATGCCACAAAAAGTTAAGTAATAATAAAAATTATTAAATTCAAATCCGCTAAAGCTAAAATAATTATCTCTGTAGCCTTATTATAAATTATAAAAGTCAAATCTTTAGCAAATAAATATGTGAAATTATGAAAAAACCGCAGAAATTAATCTGCGGCCAGAAAAATATTAGTTATAATTATTTAATTCAACTTTCACTAACAAAAGAAGCAAGTCCAAGTCCGCCAAATTCAATCTTGCCGGAAGTACCACCATCAAGGGCACCTATCTCTAAGTGGAGCAGTGCAATTCCACACTCTAATCTTTTATAAGCAGAAGGCTCACCCTTACAGTCAACTGCAAGTTTTTTGTCTCCATAATAAAAACGCCAGGGCTGTCTGTTCAGTCTGGAAGGAGCATAACTCCCAAGTTTAATTGCATTTTTTACCCAGCCCGGCCAGTCTGGATCATAGCCATCAGGGCAGAGTTCTCTAACATTTTTTCGGTCCCGATGGGGAAAGAGTTTAGAAATAAAATGTCTGGTCAGATTATAATTTTCTGATGAGTATCCAATTGGGCTGACCGCTACCAGCCGCTCTCCTCTTTTTAAATTGAGTTTAACTCTGGATCTTTCGGGAACATAACGGGCACCAACCCAGCAGGTTCCAAGCCCCAGAGCGGTAGCTTCTAAAATAACAGCTTCACCAATATAGCCCATCTTTGTCCAGCGGTGCTCTCCATTATCATTAATTACAAAGGCCATGAAAGCCGGTGAGTCGGTAAAATTACCGTATTTGCCCTGTAAAGCAGGCAGAATTTCTTTAATAGATTTTTTGAAAATTTCTATCCTAACTTCCGGGTAAATTTGATTCAACTCTGCTATCTTTTTTTCCAGCGATTTTAAAGTAAAAGGTTTAATCTCCTTTGTCATATACTTTTGTTGAGAATAACGAGTCTGCACAGCCTCATACCACTTTTTAACAGGAATATCCATAGGACCCGCTCCTTTCTAAAAGAAGTCTCTTTTTAATTCCAAAACTAAATTCCCAATCTGCGTTTATTCTACTGCCATAACTTCTCTGATTTCTGTCATTTTTTCATCCAGTAATTCCTGGTTTTTAGCTTCTACAACAAGTCGTAAATAGGGCTCAGTATTGGATGGTCGAACATTAAACCACCAGTCTTTATATTCTAAGCGGTAGCCATCAAAATCATAAAATTCCTCCGGTTTTCTCTGAGCAAAGAAATAGTCTTTTAAGTCTTCCATTACTTCTTTTTTATTTTCAATCTTAAAGTTAACCTCTCCGGAAGTCGCATATTTATCCAGTTCAGCTATATATTCTGAAATAGCTTTACCTTCCTTTTTAAGTCTGGCAGCCACATTGAGCACAACCAGAGCAGTCAGCATTCCCGAATCACAGTAGAAAAAGTCTTTATAATAATAGTGTCCGGCTAATTCACCTCCACAGATACCATCTATTTCTCTAAGCTTAAGCTTGGCATAGGCATGACCTACCTTCCACATATGTGTCTTTCCACCGAGTTCTTCTATATGCTCCTTAACTGACCAGGAGGTTCTAATGTCATACAGTACATTTTTACCCTTGCCTGCATTAATATAATATTCTGCCAGTAAGGCAACAATTAAATCAGGAGAAATAAAATTCCCTTTTTCATCTAAAAACATTACCCTGTCGCCATCTCCATCAAAGATCAGACCTAAATCTGAACCTTTTTCTAAGAGTAGTTCTTTTAAATCCTCTCTATTTTCAGCTTCCAGGGGATTTGCTTCATGATTGGGAAAAGTTCCATCCAGTTCATTATAGAGATAATGAGGCTGGTCACCAAAGATTGCATCAGTTAAAATTGCCACCATCCCATTTGAAACATCTATCGAAAGATCCAGCTCGGAAAGATCAGGCAAATATGATTTCTGGAACTCTATATATTCATCTTTCAAATCATGTTCTAAAATATTACCTTTTTTATTTTTACCGACCGGCTTAACTTCCTCATTTTCGATCATTTCTTCCAGCTCTTTAAGTCCGGAATCATAGCCAACCGGCAGTGCATTTTCTCGTGAAATCTTCAGCCCATTGTACTCAGGTGGATTATGAGAAGCTGTAATCATAACTGAAGCCTTATAACCGTGTTTGGCTGTCCCATAATAGACCATCGGAGTAGTAGCATAGCCAATCTTATAAACATCTGCTCCCCGGTCAGTAATACCAGCTGCCAGAGCTTCAAAAACTTCTGGAGTTGACTCCCGATCATCATAGCCAACTAAAACCTTATCTGCTGCCAGCAGTTTAGGCAGAAAATAACCTATTTTGTAAACATCCTCTTTATCAAAATCTTTGTTATAAACTCCTCGAATATCATATGCCTTAAATGCTTTCAAAATACCGCCTCCCTAATAATTTCTGTATTTTTATTATAACATATTTTGACAGTAAATCTATCATTAAGTGATAATTCTATCTATTATATATATTCTATGTTTATTCGATTTTTCCTTGTTTGAAAGAAAAAAAGAACAGCTTTGAGGCTGTTCGTCACTGGTCAAAAAGTTATTAGCAGATTTCCAGAATTTATTTAAGAGATTCCAAAGCCTTTTGGATTCCTAATTCAGGGCTGGTTAAAAACTTATTCTGCTCTTCAGCAGGTAAAATTGAAACTGCTCTGGCCATTGATGCCTGAGCCAGAACTACTACCTCTACTTCTGCAGCCAGTTCTTTTAATTTATCCGCCAGAAGTCTGTCATGCTCAGCCTGGTTGCCTTCCATTAATTTTTGATAGGCAGAATCGGCAAGTGCAGTCTTGATTTCTACTTCTTTATTTCTGGCAGCTGCCTTCTTTTTTATCAGTTCTGTGCTCGGTTTAAGAGTAGTTGCTAAGGTTGCTGCCACTCCAATTTTTTCTGCATTTTTTACTGCTTTTTCCGCCATTGCCGAATCAATCCGCAGCACTGGCAGCTTATAATTTTCATTTTCCCTGTCAAAAATTTCTCCAATTGAAGAACAGGCACTCATAATTAAGTCTGCTCCCTGATCAGCAGCAACCTGAATATAATATTTTACTCTTTCTTCTACTAGAGAAATATCTGCCTGATTATTTATTAGTTCAGGTAGAATTGAATCATCTACAATATTTATAATTTCAATTTCAGGCTCTTTTTCTTTTAGCAATTCATTTAAAGAATTTACTGTCACCGGTGTTGTATGGATTAAAGCAATTTTTGCCACATTTATCAGCTCCTTTTATATTTCTGCGAGCAGTTTACTTACAGCCTGAGATTTATTAAAGCCAGTTATTAATTTTTCGGGGATGGAACCCAGTCCCTCGGCTGCCGCCATTACTGCAGCAATAACCATGGCTCTGGCAGAAGTATCTCCTCCAGCCATAATATTAAGGGTCAGTGCTTCCAGAAGATTATCTGCATTCCACAAAACATCAAGCACAATTGGAAAGCCCTGCTCAATTGAGCAGCCCTGACCACGCTCATCTGCACTGGCTACAATATTGTCTTTGCTTCCTATTTTTTCAAAACTCTCTGCAGTGAACTGATTTAAATCTTTACTGTCTTCGATTGCTTTTTTATAGTCTTTACCTGCCAGTACTTCCTTTATTACTCTAAAAACAAATTTTCCTGTCTGGTCAACAACTTCTGCATTATGAGTTAAATGAATCAGGTCCAGAAAATCCTGTTCAGTAATATCCGCTTCTAAAAATAAAGGCAGACTGCGGGCAATACCTCCCAGTTCATGATTTTCTGCTCCGACTAGGGTATTTGAATCTCTGAATTTTTCCAGCGAATCCTGCATTGCATTATCCATGTACATCTCATTATTTTCAAGATAATCAACCCAGTCATCTCTAAACTTCTTTAAATCAAAGCCCTGATTATCCGATATAGACTGCAGTAAAGCAAAGGCCTGTTCTCCATAGTGAGATAAATCTCCGGCTTCTTTACCCTGATGGAATTTAGCCATTGGAGATCTGTATTCGTCAATTATACCGCTGTATTCTTCTTGTAATTTATCTGTGCTGTAAACCCAGTGGGAACCGAATGAGAGTGCGTCTGCGATAAAGACTGCTTTTATTAAATCTTTTCTTTTATTTAGCATGATTATCCCTCCAATTGAAATCTGATTATTTTCTGATTTAATTATATGCAATCTAAAATTTGAATAAAATTAAATTGATTACACATTTGGTTTCTATCCTTGTTTTAGTGGATCAGTAATAATGACAAACAAATAAGAAGAGCTGATAATAATGGCTTATATATTTCAATCCTTATTTTAATGGATTTGCAGTTATGAATGGAAATATGCAGCTATAATACTCTAACCAGTTTGTGTTTCAATCCTTATTTTAGTGGATCTGCAGTTATGACTGCATCAAAGCTAGGGTTAAGTATATTAAGTGCAGCGTTTCAATCCTTATTTTAGTGGATCAGTCACTGGAACGCAGCAAAATGCTACAGAAACAGAAGAACGGTCCAAGTTTCAATCCTTATTCTAGTGGATCAATCATTGAAACAGAAAAGGAGGACGACAGATCGCTCCTTTTGTAGCGTTTCAATCCTTATTCTAGTGGATCAGTCATTGGAACTTCAGGAATTATTAAGGAATATACTGAACCAATGGCGTTTCAATCCTTATTTTAGTGGATCAGTCACTGGAACGGGCTTTTTATGAAAATGAAGTTTATGACGCAGATTATTGTTTCAATCCTTATTTTAGTGGATCAGTCACTGGAACTAGACGGTCTGACTGATGAAGACGGAATAATGAATAGTTTCAATCCTTATTTTAGTGGATCAGTCACTGGAACCAATTTGGGGTTGATGTTAATTCAACACCTGCTTGTTTCAATCCTTATTTTAGTGGATCAGTCACTGGAACTCTCACGTGTTTTTAGCATAAGGAGGTATTTACAATGTTTCAATCCTTATTTTAGTGGATCAGTCACTGGAACGATAATGAGTAGTTAAATACCAAACTAAAGGAGAAAGTTTCAATCCTTATTTTAGTGGATCAGTCACTGGAACTTCTTGTAGTTCATTATCTTCCTCCTCCTCTATAAGTTTCAATCCTTATTTTAGTGGATCAGTCACTGGAACTGTGGGATCATCAACTTTTTGGAAATATGTGCGGAGTTTCAATCCTTATTTTAGTGGATCAGTCACTGGAACACCACTTGATAAGTTTCGATATAAACCTAGAAAACCGTTTCAATCCTTATTTTAGTGGATCAGTCACTGGAACATGGCTGATGTTGGTACTCTCCTGGACGGTAACGTGTTTCAATCCTTATTTTAGTGGATCAGTCACTGGAACATTTAAGCTGGTTAAAGTTAGATAATAGCATATTAGAGTTTCAATCCTTATTTTAGTGGATCAGTCACTGGAACCTGAACGAAGATTTGGTTTGGGAGAAACATAAAACGTTTCAATCCTTATTTTAGTGGATCAGTCACTGGAACCACAATACAACACTTTGGGTAGAAGGATTGACTACGTTTCAATCCTTATTTTAGTGGATCAGTCACTGGAACCTTCTCTATTTTTATCAGTCACCCTGTGTATACCAATGTTTCAATCCTTATTTTAGTGGATCAGTCACTGGAACATTGAACCATTTGAACAAACCACTAACTATTTTAGAGTTTCAATCCTTATTTTAGTGGATCAGTCACTGGAACTATTATACTTCTGATCAAGCCAAAATTCATGATAAGTTTCAATCCTTATTTTAGTGGATCAGTCACTGGAACAAGTATTGGACGCTCTGAATATGCTACTTTAGGCTGGTGTTTCAATCCTTATTTTAGTGGATCAGTCACTGGAACCTATGTATGAAACTGGAAACAGAAGGCCTCCATGTTTCAATCCTTATTTTAGTGGATCAGTCACTGGAACTTATCACGGACCCTACTATCATCTGAATCCCTCCAGAGTTTCAATCCTTATTTTAGTGGATCAGTCACTGGAACACACCTCTATCTTGTGTAAGTGAGTGTGTTTCCCAATGTTTCAATCCTTATTTTAGTGGATCAGTCACTGGAACGCTTAAAATATAAATACTTTCCCATCAATTCTGAAGTTTCAATCCTTATTTTAGTGGATCAGTCACTGGAACCTTTGATTTTAAACATTATCTATCCCTCCTATGGAGTTTCAATCCTTATTTTAGTGGATCAGTCACTGGAACTGATTTAAATATTTTAAATATCACTTGCAAAGCTGTTGTTTCAATCCTTATTTTAGTGGATCAGTCACTGGAACATAATAAGCAGCAAGAAAATTTAATTAATGCTATAGGTTTCAATCCTTATTTTAGTGGATCAGTCACTGGAACCCTTTGTCCTGCCCTTCTCCTATTGTCTGTACTTCGAGTTTCAATCCTTATTTTAGTGGATCAGTCACTGGAACACTTTGCAAATAATAGTGGTATAGGGTTCTATAAAGAGTTTCAATCCTTATTTTAGTGGATCAGTCACTGGAACAATGGTATTGTATAGTTAAATATAAATTTACATATCGTTTCAATCCTTATTTTAGTGGATCAGTCACTGGAACCCCCACTTGACCGCTGCTCTCTTGAAAGCGTCTGAGTTTCAATCCTTATTTTAGTGGATCAGTCACTGGAACAAACGCACAGAAAGAAAACTAAAAAAGCTAGAGAGTTTCAATCCTTATTTTAGTGGATCAGTCACTGGAACTAATCACCCCTTCCATAATTTTATCCATTTCATCGCGTTTCAATCCTTATTTTAGTGGATCAGTCACTGGAACAGTCATTTTTTTACCTCCTTAATCTATTTTAGACAAGTTTCAATCCTTATTTTAGTGGATCAGTCACTGGAACAATACTATGAGTAATTGGGGAGGGGTAGTTATATTATGTTTCAATCCTTATTTTAGTGGATCAGTCACTGGAACTAAACAAGAACAAGCAGCTAGAGATGCAGAGACTTGGGTTTCAATCCTTATTTTAGTGGATCAGTCACTGGAACCATGGGTTTTTTGACCAATAGTGTTGACTGGACTTAGTTTCAATCCTTATTTTAGTGGATCAGTCACTGGAACATGAGCACGAATTATGTTTTAATTGCATTACTGAGCAGTTTCAATCCTTATTTTAGTGGATCAGTCACTGGAACCCAATAACTGCAGCTAACAAGTATATAATCAGATCTTGTTTCAATCCTTATTTTAGTGGATCAGTCACTGGAACACATATAGAAAGCTATATTTTGCAATTAACAATAGTTTCAATCCTTATTTTAGTGGATCAGTCACTGGAACTTGACGGCTATAATCTAATCTAATCAGCTCTAAAGCGTTTCAATCCTTATTTTAGTGGATCAGTCACTGGAACTATATTGTGATATTCAGCTGATAAACATATTTTCTTGTTTCAATCCTTATTTTAGTGGATCAGTCACTGGAACATTATCCAAAGAGGATCAGAAAACTGGAGATGGGTGTTTCAATCCTTATTTTAGTGGATCAGTCACTGGAACTGCCCAGCTTTTACCTTTATATTGCTTTTGCTAATTCGTTTCAATCCTTATTTTAGTGGATCAGTCACTGGAACCTGTATTTTAGGTATTAATAGACTAATTTGCTGGTGTTTCAATCCTTATTTTAGTGGATCAGTCACTGGAACACTCTGTGTCATTAATACATTTACTCCGCGTTTAGTGTTTCAATCCTTATTTTAGTGGATCAGTCACTGGAACAAAGGCGAATATGGAGCGTAGAAAAGAAATAATAAAGTTTCAATCCTTATTTTAGTGGATCAGTCACTGGAACTTATTTTGAGTCCTGGGGTTGTGGACAATTAAATTGTTTCAATCCTTATTTTAGTGGATCAGTCACTGGAACGCTGTATAGTATCAGTTGTATGTCCTGTTGCAGACTCGTTTCAATCCTTATTTTAGTGGATCAGTCACTGGAACTATATTTTGCGAAGTTTTTCAGTTCAGCAATATAAAGTTTCAATCCTTATTTTAGTGGATCAGTCACTGGAACGACAGCGTATTTACATTTGCAGCAGGACAATTTGCGTTTCAATCCTTATTTTAGTGGATCAGTCACTGGAACAAATTAGTTCTCTATGGTTTTATACCTTTAATAGTGTTTCAATCCTTATTTTAGTGGATCAGTCACTGGAACGAGTTATATCAACACAGAAAGCAGTTTCCACAATTGTTTCAATCCTTATTTTAGTGGATCAGTCACTGGAACCTGGTACTTGCAACCCAGAAGGACCATATCATTGGTGTTTCAATCCTTATTTTAGTGGATCAGTCACTGGAACTTTTTTAGAAATAGATAGGCAAACTTTCTATAATTAGTTTCAATCCTTATTTTAGTGGATCAGTCACTGGAACAAGAGATGGCGCAAACGCAGGCGAAGTTTTACTGCCGTTTCAATCCTTATTTTAGTGGATCAGTCACTGGAACCTCAGTTTCTTTATCAGTTAACCAGCCTATACCCTCGTTTCAATCCTTATTTTAGTGGATCAGTCACTGGAACTTTTATTTTGAGTCCTGGGGTTGTGGGCAATTAGATTGTTTCAATCCTTATTTTAGTGGATCAGTCACTGGAACTAAAGCTATCAGAATTGATTTTAAAGACAGTATATATTGTTTCAATCCTTATTTTAGTGGATCAGTCACTGGAACCCAAACAGAAAGAAAGCATGTCCTCTGGGAGTTACGTTTCAATCCTTATTTTAGTGGATCAGTCACTGGAACTCAAGTGGGACTTATTGAAGTTACTAATGAAATGTTGAGTTTCAATCCTTATTTTAGTGGATCAGTCACTGGAACTTCTTCAGGCCACGTTGTTATCTCATCTCCATAAGCAGTTTCAATCCTTATTTTAGTGGATCAGTCACTGGAACCAAAAAGCGTTACTGAAGCATTTCACGATATGTGGAGTTTCAATCCTTATTTTAGTGGATCAGTCACTGGAACGCAACTACCCATAATCCTCTAATATATCTATCATAAGTTTCAATCCTTATTTTAGTGGATCAGTCACTGGAACATATATGACACTCATTTCATACAGTTAGCAGCTTAGTTTCAATCCTTATTTTAGTGGATCAGTCACTGGAACATGAGGAAAACGCAATAAATTGAGGGGGAATAAAAAGTTTCAATCCTTATTTTAGTGGATCAGTCACTGGAACAAGTTTTACGATTATTATGAGCAGATAAGGGGTGTGTTTCAATCCTTATTTTAGTGGATCAGTCACTGGAACACAGTCAATGGTTTAAGATATGAGGTTGCGCTGCTGTTTCAATCCTTATTTTAGTGGATCAGTCACTGGAACGATATATCATTCAAAGCCTATGCAATACACAGGCTGTTTCAATCCTTATTTTAGTGGATCAGTCACTGGAACCTTAGCGAAAGCTTTAAAGAAATCAGGCTGGAAATGTTTCAATCCTTATTTTAGTGGATCAGTCACTGGAACATGTTATTGAAGCAATAGGGGAAAGGTTAGGTGATGTTTCAATCCTTATTTTAGTGGATCAGTCACTGGAACTAAATTGCTAGCTAAAACTAAGGTTGAAACTTATTGTTTCAATCCTTATTTTAGTGGATCAGTCACTGGAACAGGAGAAAGCACAAGTAATGCGACAGCAACTGAAATGTTTCAATCCTTATTTTAGTGGATCAGTCACTGGAACTGTGGACATTTAAGTGGGGATTTTTGCAAGAAGTGTTTCAATCCTTATTTTAGTGGATCAGTCACTGGAACACATTAGAAGTATATGACGGTGCGGCTTATGTTGAAAGTTTCAATCCTTATTTTAGTGGATCAGTCACTGGAACATAGCTGATTTAAGGCTTCACGCTGAACGAAGGTAGTTTCAATCCTTATTTTAGTGGATCAGTCACTGGAACCATACTTCATTTTAATTAATTTTTCAGCGTGTTTTCGTTTCAATCCTTATTTTAGTGGATCAGTCACTGGAACACTGTAAATACTGTTTTCATTCCACTTGAAAGATTATGTTTCAATCCTTATTTTAGTGGATCAGTCACTGGAACCAATCTGCCTGCCCGTGTCTCACATCAAGATGAAGTTTCAATCCTTATTTTAGTGGATCAGTCACTGGAACATCTATATCCTCACTAATTAATCTATGAGTATGTGCCAGTTTCAATCCTTATTTTAGTGGATCAGTCACTGGAACAAATATAGAAAATGATTTTGCAAATAATGAAATCAGTTTCAATCCTTATTTTAGTGGATCAGTCACTGGAACAAATGATAAGTTGATAGATAGCGGTGATTTTATATTGTTTCAATCCTTATTTTAGTGGATCAGTCACTGGAACTTAATGGATTATATTTTGAGGTTAATGGCAATAAAGTGTTTCAATCCTTATTTTAGTGGATCAGTCACTGGAACTTAGATCTGGCGAATATCTCAATTGACTGTTTACTGTTTCAATCCTTATTTTAGTGGATCAGTCACTGGAACTTTAACATTTTATCCTCTCCTTTTTACTTGATATTATGTTTCAATCCTTATTTTAGTGGATCAGTCACTGGAACTGGACTAATATCCCTGTTGATGGAAAGCCAAAAGAGTTTCAATCCTTATTTTAGTGGATCAGTCACTGGAACATGTAGGATATGAAGATGGTAGTGCAACACAGACTTTGTTTCAATCCTTATTTTAGTGGATCAGTCACTGGAACCATCAGAAATCTATTGAGAGGTTTAATGAAAGATTGTTTCAATCCTTATTTTAGTGGATCAGTCACTGGAACTGTTTCTTTCGCATATTTAACAGCTTCTTCGTTGTAGTTTCAATCCTTATTTTAGTGGATCAGTCACTGGAACAAAATTGAGGAGAAAGCGTTAGCAAATCCATCTTTAAGTTTCAATCCTTATTTTAGTGGATCAGTCACTGGAACAAAGAAAGTAAACCTTATAAAATGGCAATGTATCTGTTTCAATCCTTATTTTAGTGGATCAGTCACTGGAACCCGATATAGTTTAAATTAACTTTTATAACAGTCATTAAAGCACTTCTCCTAGAATTTTTTAAAGGGTTTATCCCCAATTAAATCTAGAAAAATATCTAAATTTACACCAAATCCCGCAACTTTGACCATTTTGACCAAATTGCCATTTATTGGATTATCAAGGTTCAGTTTTTTCAAGAAAAATAATTTTGCCTCAGAATTTATAATTTTTACTCTTTCTTAGTTATATTT
>NZ_QBLR01000098.1:0-12400 GCF_003070835.1 Halanaerobium sp.
GGATGAAACAATGATTCAAATCAGAATGCTGAATACAAGTAAGGGTCCAGCAGTTCATGGTCTGCGGGGCCAATCAGATAAAGATGAATACCACAAGCGGATGAAACAGGTTTTAGAACAGGAAGATAATATAGATTTAAAACAACAGATAGCAGAAGATATAGTTGTGGAAGATGGAGAAGTTAAAGGGGTTGTAACTAAAACTGGAGTCTTCTTCCCCGGCAAAAAGGTTATTCTGACAACCGGTACTTTTTTAAAAGGAAGAATAATAATTGGTGAGGCTAAATTTAATGCCGGACCTAATCAGCAGTATCCTGCAAATAAACTTTCCGGAAGCCTAAAAGAACTGGGGATCAATCTGCGCCGTTTTAAAACTGGGACTCCACCTCGAGTCAGCAAAAAATCAATGGATTTTTCAAAAATGGAGCCCCAGCCGGGAGAAGAAGGTTTGAGTTTTTCTTTTGAATCTGAGCCTTTAACCGGTGAGCAGGCAATGTGTTATTTGACCTATACTTCGGAAGAAACCCACAGAATTATTAATGATAATAAAATGAGAACCCCTTTATTCAGTGGTGTTATTGATGGTGTTGGACCGCGTTACTGTCCTTCGATCGAGGACAAAGTAGTTCGTTTTCCTGATAAAGGAAGGCATCAGCTATTTATTGAGCCGGAGGGTTTGGGGACTGATGAGTATTATGTTTCCGGGCTTTCTACCAGCTTGCCCTATGACGTACAGATTGAAATGGCAAGAACTGTACCTGGTTTAGAAAATGTGGAGATAATGAGACCCGGTTATGCAATTGAGTATGACTGTGTGGATCCGGAAGAATTAAAACTTGATTTAGAATTAAAAAAAGTAAAGGGTTTATATACAGCCGGTCAGATTAATGGTAGTTCTGGTTATGAAGAGGCAGCCGGTCAGGGATTAATTGCCGGTATTAATGCTGCTTTGAGTCTGCAGGATAAGGAGCCGGTGATTTTAAAACGCTCTCAGGCCTATATAGGTGTTTTAATTGATGATCTGGTGACCAAAGGAACACCTGAGCCTTATAGAATTATGACATCTCGAGCAGAATACAGGCTGCTGCTGCGTCAGGATAACGCCGATCAGCGTTTAACTCCTCTGGGAAGAGAAATTGGTCTGGTCAGTGATCAGAGATATGAGAATTATCAAAAAAAAATGAAGGGCGTAAAAAAGGCTCTTAGATTTTTAAGAGCAGATGAAAACCAGGTTAATCCGACTAAAGAAGTTAGAGCCAGACTGGAAGAGCTTGGGAGTGGAAACTTAAGTAAACCAGTAAGTCTTGAAAAACTTCTGCGCCGGCCTGAAATTTCTTATTCAGATCTGAAGTTTTTTGCTGAAGATCTGCCGGAGATCAAAAAGGATGTTCAGGAACAGGTAGAAATTCAGGTTAAATATAAAGGTTATATCGAACGCCAGGAAGCTCAGGTAGAGCAGTTTAGAAAAATGGAAGAGAAAAAAATTCCTGAAGAACTGGATTATAATCAGCTTGATAATCTGCGCCTGGAGGCTAGAGAGAAACTTAATAAGATTAGACCACTTTCTATCGGTCAGGCGTCAAGGATTTCAGGTGTTTCTCCAGCAGATATTTCTGCTTTAATGATTTATTTAGAGCAGTATAATAGAACTAAAAAGGATGATCAGAATGGAGAAAAATAAAAAGGAATTTATAAAAAAATTAAGAAATGGAATAGAAGAGTTAAATATTTCCTACAGCAGCGAGCAGCTTGATCAGCTGTGGGAATACTATCTTTTCTTTATTGAGGAAAATAAGAAATATAATTTAAGCACAATTACAGAAGCAGATGCTGTTATCAAAAAACATTTTTTAGATTCGCTGGTAATATTAAAACAGCTTAATTTAGAAGGACGTAAGAGATGGCTTGATATTGGGAGTGGAGCCGGTTTTCCAGGTATGGTCTTAAAATTATTTTTACCTGGAGACAGCTTTTATTTGCTCGATTCTTCAGCAAAAAAGGTTAATTTCTTAAATCAGCTGAGTTATAAACTAGGACTTAAGGGCATTGACGCTACCCACGGCAGAGCTGAGGATCTGGCACAAATTGGTGAATGGAGGTCTTCTTTTGATTATGTCTGTTCAAGGGCAGTTGCTTCTTTAAATATTTTGCTGGAATATTCAGTTCCCTTTTTAAAAATAGGTGGTTTGGCTTATCTTTATAAAGGACCGGAATATGAAGAGGAAATTGAAGCAGCTCAGGCTGCTTTAAAAACACTTGGAGCTGAGGTTAAAGAAATAATAGAGCTTGATGTGCCGGGTTTAGAAGCTGAGAGATACTTAATTGTCATTAAAAAAATTTCTCAAACCCCAGAAAAATATCCTCGTCGGGCTGGAATTCCAAAAAAACGCCCCCTCTAAGTTATTTCCCGGGAAATAGTTTTGGAATTGACTTAATTCTGGCTAAATTAAATATTTATAAAGGAGATTTAAGTAATTTAGAGAAATATATTTTTATGTGGGGGTAATTATGAATGAAAATTCCTTTCTTTAATCAGGAAGACCAAAAAAACAGGGATCAGATTGTAGAAATTAAAGTAGAAGAAATCAAAGTTAATCCTTTTCAACCGCGGCAGGAGTTTAATCAGACTGAAATTAAAGAGCTTGCAGATTCAATTAAGAATTTCGGCTTAATCCAGGCAATTACAGTTAGAAAAAAAGAAAATGAATATGAACTAATTGCTGGAGAGAGAAGGTTGAGAGCTGCCCGATTATTAAATAAGGAAGTTATTCCGGCTGTGGTTAAGGATTTTAATGACCAGCAGATGGCAGAAATAGCTCTGATTGAAAATCTGCAGCGGAAAGATTTAAATTTTTTAGAAGAAGCCAAGGCCTATCAGCGATTATTGGATGAATTTGATTTAACTCAAAAAGAGCTGGCGGCAAGAGTTTCTAAAAGCCAGTCGACTATAGCCAACAAATTGCGTTTGTTAAATCTGTCAGAGCAGATTCGAGAAAAAATTCTGGCAGCTGATTTAAGTGAGAGACACGGGAGATCTCTTCTGCAGCTGGACAGTCCGGCAGAACAGCTGGCAGTGGTTGAAGAAATAAGTAAAAAAGGGCTTAATGTTAGAGAGACTGAAAAACTGATCAAGAAAAGAAAGCAGCCGGCTGCAAAGAGAAAAAAGATAAAACATATTTCTGATGATCTTCGTCTTTTTGCTAATTCTCTCGAAAAAAGAATTTCAGAGATTAAGGATTCAGGGATAAATGTTGAATTTGAGCGCAGTGATGATCAGGATACTATCGAATATTATATCAAACTTTCAAAATAATAATTTATAGATTTAAATAATGTTCACAAAGAGGTGAAATAATGGCTAAAAAAATTGCAATTGTCAATCAAAAAGGTGGGGTTGGCAAGAGCACAACAGCAGTTAACTTAAGTGCTGGCCTGGCAGAAAAAAATAATAAAGTTTTACTGATTGATATTGATCCTCAGGGGAATGCAAGCAGTGGTCTGGGTATTGAAAAATCTGAGGTTGAATATACAATCTATGATTTATTAATTGAATCTGAGCCCCCAGCGAAGGCTATTTTGCAGAGTGAAAGCAAAAATCTGGACATCATTCCTGCCAATATTGAGCTGGCAGGGGCTGAAATAGAGCTTGTTTCTATTATCTCCAGGGAGAGCAGATTAAAAAAATCATTAAAAAATCTTGACCGTGATTATGATTATATAATTATTGATTGTCCTCCTTCTTTAGGACTTTTAACTTTAAATGCTCTGACCGCAGCCGACAGTGTTATGGTTCCTATTCAGTGCGAATATTATGCCCTGGAGGGGCTGGGGCAGCTGATGAATACTATTGAGCTGGTCAGAAAAAATTTGAATTCAGATTTAAGAATCGAAGGTGTTTTAATGACCATGTATGATGCCAGAACCAATCTTTCTGAACAGGTAATTGATGAGGTTAAAGATTATTTTTCTCAACTTGTTTTTGAGACGATAATTCCTCGCAATGTTCGTTTAAGTGAGGCTCCAAGTTTTGGTAAGCCAATATTAGACTACAGCTCCTCCTCCAAAGGAGCGGAAGCATACAGAAAATTAGCAGAGGAAGTGATCTCTCTTGAGTAAAAAAAGACTTGGTAAAGGCTTAAGTGCTTTAATAAATAATGAAGAAAATGTTGATCAAAACAGGGTTGAAGAAGTTTTTGTTGATCAAATCGAAGCAAATCCATTTCAGCCGCGGAGTACATTTGATGAGGATGCTTTAAATGAACTGGCAAATTCAATACGAGAAAAGGGTGTTATTCAGCCAATTACTGTCCGCAAGATTAAAGCAGAAAAGTATCAGATTGTAGCAGGAGAAAGGCGCTGGCGGGCATCAAAACTTGTTGGTTTAAACAAAATCCCGGCAGTAATTAGAAATTTTGACGATCAGGAAATGCTGGAAATAGCTCTAATTGAAAATATACAGCGGGAAGATTTAAACCCGGTGGAAGAAGCAAAAGCTTATAAGGAAATGCTCGATAATTTTGAAATCACTCAGGCCGAGCTGGCCAAACAGGTAGGTAAAAGTCGCTCTAATGTTTCAAATATGGTTAGATTATTAAAATTAGCTGAAAAAGTCAAAAACCACCTTGAGCGGGGGACAATTACCATCGGTCATGCGCGAGCATTACTATCCCTGGATAAGGAAGCCGCTCAGGTTGCAGCCTGCGAAAATATTATAATTCAGGATTTGACTGTCAGGGAGACAGAAAAGTATGTGGAGAAACTTAAAAACCCCTTAAAAGATAAGGAAAAGAAAAAAGAAAAAGAAGAACTGCCTCAGGCCTGGCAGCAGGCAGCAGCAGAATTAGAAAAGAAATTAGGGACAAAAGTTAAGATTAAACAGCGCAAGAAAAACAATCTGCTGACTATTGAGCTTGATAGTGTAGATAGATTAAATGAACTTGTTAAAAAACTTTAATAGTGTTTCATGTGAAACAAATATATATAGAAGAGAGTAGATAGGTGATATAATGATAGGAACTATAGTTAATGTAGCATCAGTGCTAACCGGAAGCACAGTCGGAGTTCTTTTCCGGGGTAAATTTCCTGAAAAAGTACAGACAACTGTAATTCATGGAATTAGTCTGGCTGTAATTTTAATTGGGATGAAGATGGCTTTTAGTATCGAAAAAGATCCGGATATTCTACTGGTTATTTTTAGTCTGGTGATTGGAGCAGTAATTGGGGAGCTTCTGCAGCTTGAGAAAAGGTTAAATGATTTTGGTGAAGGTTTAAAAGAAAAGTTTGGGGGAGAAGATGATCTTTTTGTTCAGGGCTTTGTTCAGGCCAGCTTAATCTACTGTGTAGGGGCAATGGCTATTATGGGCTCGATTCAGGATGGGCTTAATGGAGATCCCAGCATTTTATTCACCAAATCACTGCTGGACGGCATAACTTCGATTGCTTTTGCAGCCAGCACAGGGATTGGAGTTGCTTTTTCAGTAATTCCGATACTGCTTTACCAGGGGAGCATTACTTTAGCGGCTGGTTGGGCTGCTGTATATCTGACCGAAGATATGATTAGAATAATGACAGCCAGCGGAGGCCTTTTAATTACAGCGATTGGTTTAAATATGCTGGGAGTCAGTAAAATTAAAGCTGGTAATCTTCTGCCCGCACTGCTTGTAGCTGTAGTACTGACAGCATTTGTATTTTAATTTTGCAATATTTAAAAAAATAATATATAATTGTAACATAGAATTTAATAAACGGGTGAAGGCTGGATGAGAGACCCTAGATGGCGCCGAAGGAGCAAGGGAGACCGAAACTCTCAGGCAAAAAGAATTCAGCTGGACGTAACTCTGGACATAGCAAATTATTAATGAACAGGGAGTCGGATTTCTTTCCGGCTTCCTGTTTTCTTTTTATCAAAATTTAAAGGAGGTCAAATAAATGAAAAAAACTCCACTCAATCAGGTACATAAGAATATGGGAGCAAAAATGACTGATTTTGGCGGCTGGGAAATGCCGGTAGAATATACCGGTATTATTGAAGAACATAAGGCTGTCAGAAATAAATGCGGTCTTTTTGACGTCTCTCATATGGGAGAAATTCTTGTCAGTGGTAAAAATGCTAAAAAATCGCTGCAGAAAATCATTGCAAATGATTTAAATAAGTTGGAAAAAGGTAAAATTATTTATACGCCAATCTGTAAAGAAGATGGGGGAATTATTGACGATCTGCTTGTTTACTCTCTGCAGGATGATCAGTTTTTACTGGTTGTAAATGCCTCTAATATTGAAAAAGATTATAACTGGATAAAAGAACACCTGCTTGAAGATACGACTGCTGAAAATTTATCAGCTAACTATGCGATGGTGGCACTACAGGGACCAAACTCTAAAAAAATATTGACTCAATTAACAGATATTGATTTAAACAGCCTCAGTTATTACAGGTTTAGAGAAGCGAAAGTCGCCGGTGTTAATATGATAGTTTCACGGACTGGCTATACAGGTGAATTAGGTTATGAACTTTATTTTGAGCCTGAAGAAGCTGAAAAAATGTGGAATGAGTTAATGGAAGCAGGTTCAGATTTTGGCCTGCAGGCCTGTGGTCTCGGCGCTAGAGATACTCTGAGGCTTGAAAAAATATATGCTCTCTATGGTAATGATATAGATGAAAGCACCAACCCTTTTGAGGCTGGATTAGGCTGGACAGTTGAACTCGACAAAGGAGATTTTATTGGTAGAAAGAAATTAATAGATATAAAGGAAAACTGCTGTCAGAGAAAACTAACACCATTTGTAATCAGGGGTAGAGGTATGGCTCGTCACGGTTATGAAGTCTATGCTGGAGAAGAAAAGATTGGTGAAGTAACCAGCGGCAGTTATTCTCCTACATTAGAAGAAGGAATAGGCCTGGCTTACCTAAAAAGCGAACATACGGAAGTAGGTAGTGAGATTGAGATCAAAGTGAGAAATAGAAAAATCAAGGCTGAGGTAGTAAAAGGTCCTTTTGTCTAGTTTAGGATCTTTAAAAATAATTAAGAGTAATTAGTTGCTGCATTAAAAATTATAAGGAGGAATAAAAATGAGTGTAAAAGAAGATTTATATTATTCAGAGGATCATGAGTGGGTTAGAGAAGAAGAAGACTATCTTGTAATTGGTGTTACTGATTTTGCTCAGGAAGAGCTGGGAGACATCGTTTTTGTTGAATTACCAGAAGTTGATGAAGAGTTTGATAAAGATGATAGTTTTGGAGTTTTAGAGTCAGTTAAAGCTGTTTCTGACACCTTTATCCCTGTTAGTGGTAGAGTTATCGAAGTTAATGAAGACTTACTTGACAATCCTGAATTGATAAATGATGACCCTTATGGTGAAGGCTGGTTAATTAAGGTTGATCCGGCTGATGATTCTGAGCTGGATGAACTTTTATCTGCAGAGGAGTATGCTGAATTCATAGAGGAGGAATAAGCATGGATTATATTTCCAATACAGCAGCAGAAAAAAATAAAATGCTGAAGGAGATTGGAATTAAAGAGATTAAAGATCTTTTTCAGATGATACCAGAAGCAGTATCAGCAGATGATGAATTAAATATTGAGTCAGGAATTTCCGAAATGGAATTGATGAGAAAGGCTCAGGCACAGGCAGCTAAGAACAAAAGCCTTGATCAACAGATTTCTTTCCTGGGAGCAGGGGCCTATGATCATTATGTTCCCGGTATAATAGATGCTTTAATTTCTCGTTCGGAATTTTATACGGCCTATACCCCTTATCAGGCTGAATTGAGCCAGGGGACTCTGGAGGCAATTTACGAATACCAGAGTATGATCTGTGATCTAACAGGGATGGGTATTGCTAACGCCTCAATGCTGGATGGCGGCTCAGCAGCTGCAGAAGCGGTTACGATGGCTGCGAGAATCACCAGAAATTCCAGGGTGATCCTGCCTGACACAATTAATCCTGCTTATAGAGAAGTTATCAAAACTTATGGAGCCGGAGTAGATCTTGATTTTGTTGATTTAGAAACAGAGGATCAGTTTATTGACCCGACTCAGCTTAAAGAAAATCTTGATGATCAGACTGCAGTTGTAGTTCTGCAGTATCCAAATTTCTATGGCTCTATAGAAAAGATGGAAGAAATTTCAAAAATGATTAAAAACAACAAAAAAACTTTACTGCTGGTAATCGCCAATCCAGTCTTACTTGGAGTTTTAAAAGCACCTGCTGATTTTGGTGCTGACATTGTAGTTGGAGAAGCACAAAACCTCGGCAGTGGCCTCAATTATGGAGGACCATACCTTGGTTTTATGGCCTGTAAAGATGATAGGAGGATGCTCAGACAGCTTCCGGGTAGAATAGTTGGAAAAACAACTGATGTTGACGGAAAAGAAGGTTTTGTGCTAACTCTGCAGACCAGGGAACAGCATATTCGCCGAGAAAAGGCAACTTCCAATATCTGTACAAATGAGGCCCTAAACGCTTTAATGGCTACAATTTATCTCTCCACAATGGGTAAAGCAGGTCTAAAAGAAGTTGGAGAGCAGTCCTATCATAAAGCTCATTACTTAGCTGATAAACTTGATCAGCTGGTCGGTTATCAGGTTTTAAATAAAGAAAATTTCTTCAATGAATTTGTTTTAAAAACTGAAAAGGACAGTACAGAATTGATTAAGGAACTTTTAGCTGCTGATATAATTGCCGGTTATGATTTAAAAGAGGCGGGCAGTGAAGGAATTCTGGTCTGTGTAACTGAAAAAAGAAGCAAAGCAGAAATGGATAAATTAGTAGAAAAACTGGAGGTGCTTTAAGTGGAGGAAAAATTAATAAAAGATTACAGCAGTCCTGGACGCAGAGGTTATTCTCTACCTCCGCTTGAGGTGGGAAAAAGCGATATAAACGAAAATTTAGCTGGTTATTTAAGAGAAGAGATTGAACTGCCGGAAGTTAGTGAAGTTGATGTAGTTCGTCATTATACGGCATTAAGCGAAATGAATTATGGGGTTGACTCCGGAATTTATCCACTTGGTTCCTGTACTATGAAATATAATCCTAAAAGAAATGAAAGAGTGGCCAGAATTTCTGGCCTGAGCAATATTCATCCCTATCAGCCGATAGAACAGCTGCAGGGCTCATTGGAAATACTATATCAGTTGAAGTTAGATCTGGCAGAAATAAGTGCTATGGATGAAATCACACTTCAGCCTGCCTCAGGGGCACACGGCGAATTTACTTCTCTTTTGATAGTTAAAAAATATTTTGAAGATCGTGAAGAAAATAGAACAAAAGTAATTGTACCGGATTCAGCTCATGGAACCAATCCTGCCAGTGCAGCAATGGCTGGTTTTGATGTGGTTGAAATTGCTTCTAACGAAAGAGGTATGGTTGATCTGGACGCCCTGGCAGAAGCGCTCGATGAAAATACTGCTGCTCTAATGCTGACTAATCCCAATACTCTTGGTATTTTTGAAGAGGATATTTTAAAAATAACTGAAATGGTTCATGAAGTCGGAGGCCTTGTATATTATGATGGCGCTAATATGAATGCTATCATGGGTTATGCTAAACCCGGGCTGATGGATTTTGATTTAATGCACTTTAATCTGCATAAGACATTTTCAACTCCTCACGGTGGAGGTGGACCTGGTTCTGGCCCGGTTGGGGTAAAGGACTTTTTGGCTCCATATCTGCCTAAACCAGTTTTGAAAAAGGATCAAGAAAAATATTTCTGGGATTATCAGCGGCCAAAATCAATTGGAAAAGTTCACAGTTTTTATGGAAATTATGGTGTAATGCTCAGAGCCTGGGCCTATATTAAAACTGTAGGTGGCAAAGGACTTAAAGAGACAACAGAAAATGCTGTTTTAAATGCTAACTATTTAAAAGCGAGACTTAAAAAGGACTTTGAACTTCCCTATGCTGAAGAAAGCCTGCATGAGTTTGTCCTCTCCGGCAGCCGGCAGAAGGAGGAAGGGGCATCAACCCTTAATATAGCAAAAAGATTATTAGATTATGATCAGTATGCACCAACAATTTATTTCCCGCTGGTAGTTAAAGAGGCTATGATGATTGAGCCGACAGAGACTGAAAATATAGGAACTCTGGATCATTTTGTGGAAACTATGCTGACTATTTCCCGGGAAATAAAAGAAGATCCAGAACTGGTTATAAATGCACCCCATACAACAACTGTTAGAAAGCTTGATGAAACAGCAGCTGCTAGAAATCCTGATTTGCACTGGTAAATGATGCTGGTTTGATACTTAAAAGAACTTTAGCTAAACAAAAAATAATAGCTAAAAAATTAATATCTGCAGATGGCCCACTTAGGGCCATTTTTGCAGTTTTAGGTAACTGTGTGATATAATATTAAATTGAAGTTAATTAAAAGTAGGTGGATAAAATGAGAGAAGAAACATATAAAAATCAGCTGGAAGATGAGAACAAAAAACTTTATCAGGAATGTGTCAATTTAATGGAAAAAGGGCGCCGAAAAAAAGCTAAAAAAAAGCTTGATCATTTTTTAAAGGAAAAGCCAAATTTTGTGCCTGCTCTGAACAAAAAGGCCGTTATTCACATCTATAATAAAGAATTTAATCAGGCTCAGTCACTGCTCAATCAAATACTGCAGCAGGATCCAGATTTTGCTCCTGCTATAACTAACCTCGGCAGTATAGCCAGAGAGATGGGTAATTCAAAGAGAGCCAAAGAACTTTATCAGAAGGCAATTAAGTTAGATGAAGAATATGGACCTGCCTATAATAATTTGGGTGTGATTTATCGGGAAGAGGGAAATTATTCGGAATCTATTAAATATCTTAAAAAAGCCAGAAAAAAGGGAAGCTTTAGTTATGATATCAATGCAGATAAGCCGTTTTATAAAGATCCTGGCTGTCTTTTTGTTATTTTCTTAGTGGCAGCTTTGATTTTAATTCTTTATTTACTTTTAAGTTAGATTTTTAATCATAGGAGCGAAAATAATAGAAAATAGAGGAGGTCTTTAAATGCCGGAAGACTATTCAGTAGGTGACAGGGTAGAATTTAAAAAAACACATCCCTGTGGAGGTAAGACCTGGGAAATTTTGAGGGTCGGCATGGATTTTAAAGCAAAATGTGAGACCTGTGAGCGAGTAATTATGTTACCAAGAAATAAATTCGAAAAAAGTGTTAAGAAAAAACTTTAATTATTTAGGAAGGAAGATTTTTTAATGAAAATAGGAATTGTTGGACTGCCAAATGTAGGTAAATCGACTCTTTTTAATGCTCTGACAGAAGCAGGGGCTGATGCGGCAAATTATCCTTTTTGTACTATAGATCCTAATGTGGGAGTTGTACCGGTACCTGATGAGCGCCTGGACTGGCTGGCAGATAAATATCAGCCAGAAAAGAAAACACCTACAGTGATTGAATTTGTAGATATAGCTGGACTTGTAGAGGGAGCCAGCCGGGGTGAAGGTCTGGGTAATAAATTTTTAGCTCACATCAGAGAAGTAGATGCGATTGCTCAGGTGGTTCGCTGTTTTGACGATGAAAATATAACCCATGTTGACGGTAAAATATCTCCAGATAGAGATATTGATATTATCAATACAGAATTAATGATGGCTGACCTGGCTCAGGTAGAAAAAAGACTCGAAAAATCTAAAAAGCAGGCTAAAAGTGGAGATAAAATATATCTCAAAGAAGTTGAATCTCTGGAGAAGATTTCAGATGCTCTGGAAGAGGGAAAAAACATCCGGCAGCTTGAACTTTCCGAAACCGGAGAGCGGCTGGTTAAAGAACTGCAGCTTTTAAGTGCGAAGCCAATTATTTATCTGGCTAATGTTAATGAAGATGATATTAATACCGGTCAGAATCAGCTTGTAAAAGAGGTAAGAGAACATGCTGAGCGTGATGGTGCCAAGGTAGTTGAAATTAGTGCTAAGATTGAAGCTGATATTGCTGAGCTGGACGAAGATGAAAAAGAGATGTTTTTGGATGAGCTCGGCCTTAATGATTCTGGTCTGGATCGAGTAATCAAAGCAGGTTATGAATTATTAAATTTACTTACTTTTTTAACTGCAGGTGAAAAAGAGTGCAGGGCCTGGACAGTAGAGAGGGGATCCACAGCACCTCAGGCAGCTGGTAGAATTCACAGTGATATGGAAAAAGGATTTATCAGAGCTGAAATTGTAAGTTTCGAAGATTTAAAGAGAGTTGGCTCAATGGCTGATGCCAGAGAAGAAGGTCTTCTACGCCTGGAAGGTAAAGATTATATAATGCAGGATGGAGATGTTTGTCACTTTAGGTTTAATGTCTGATCTTATTTGAGTTATAATTTGCACACAATCTCCATTGACGGCTTCAATAGATAGTTGATTATTAATTATTTGAACTCCCTTCGGTCAAACAGCAAATAATTTTAACATAATCAGCTAT
>NZ_QBLR01000099.1:0-12277 GCF_003070835.1 Halanaerobium sp.
ATATACGAGCTCATTTTTTAATCAAGAATATTTATATATTGGAGGGACAGAGTTTATTGGTTTAGATGATGGTCATATATATGATGTAGAATTTGAATACGGAGATATTTTAAAATCAAATGATTATATACATATAGATAGATTAAGTTATGCATGGCATGAAAAAACAAGCAGTATGCAGGGGAAAACGGTAGCGGGTGTAAAAATAATTGACACGATAAATAAAGAAAAATTACAAAAAATAAAACAATTAGTTTCTAATTAGTACTCAATTTTATTCTTAAATATACAAAAAAGTATGTATATCTAACCCCGTTAATTGCAGCTAGTGTAGGATGTCATGAGGAATTAGTAAAATTACTTAGACATCACTGACAATATGCTGTCAGTGCTTAATGATATAATTTATCCAGAAAAGAAATATCAACTTAGATATTTAGAAGTAGGTGATATTCTTTGTGAACAATTAGGAGATTATGATTATTTTCTCACTATATTGTTGTCTTTTAGAAATTAAAATATTGGGAGGTTGATTATTATTAACTGTTATAATTGTGGAAAAGAAGTAGAACTTTTATATGAATACTGTCCATATTGTGGTGAAACTTTAAAAAAAGAAAGTGCAAAAGAAAAGCTTGAGGTGCAGGATATTGAAAAAGAAGAATTTATTCAAAAAAATGATGAACTTCAATTAGATAATGGATTAGATAAGGATTATTCTAATACTGATACAGCGAATGAATTTAAAAATGATAAAGCTGTTAAATTTTCAGAAGAAAAAACTAAAAACAATTATAAATTTAACTTTTGGGCTTTTTTGTTTAGGGGTCTTTGGTATATATTTCATGGAATGATAGGTAAAGGAATTTTCATTTTAATAATCGGAACTCTATTATCAATGATTCATCCAATATTACTGCTTGGTACAGCAATTTATTGTGGAGTCAATGCGGAAAAAGACTTAGCAGAAAAGAAAGTAGGTAAAGTTGAGAACAAAAAATATCTTAAAGGTGATAGTTACAATTTAGAAAATAAACTTTTTAATTTTGCTAAAAGAGCAGTGAATCCTGATGCAGTTCTTAAACTAGTTGAAAAAGGGGTAAATATAAACATTGAAGATGAAAAGGGAAAAACTCCACTTATGTATGCTGCTCAGTATAATCATAATGCAATTATGATTAAGTATTTGTTAAAGTATGGTGCAGAAATTGACAGTAGGGATAATGAAGGAATAACAGCACTAATGTATGCAGCTCGTTATAATAAAAAAAATGTTATATCTGCTTTATTAAAAAATAAGCCTAATTTAAAAATAAAAGATAATAATGGTAGAACAGCAAAAGATTATGCAGTGGACAATAAAAATTTAAATCAGAGTTTTATTGACGAAAATTTGCTTAGTAATAACTAAGCTTTGATATAAAATATTATGGGTAGGTGGTAATTTGCATGAAGAAAGAGAATATGCCAAACTTAATTTAGTATTTACAGATAATGTTAAAAAAGAGATAAAGGAGAAGTTGGGAAGGCTTAATTATTCAGAAAATAAATTTAATGCAGAGGAACTTTTCAGAATGCTGTTTGACTTCGATAATTATTATCACACAAAGCTCAGCTATGTCTCCGTTGGTAATAAAGGTGATGACCTCTACAGCATTAAAATTTATAGAGATGCTTCAAAATCAAATGCAGAACTTTTGAAAAATTTCCGATCAGAAGTGCTGGAACTCAAATTTTTTCATGGTGGTAATGAAGATGATTATTATATACTTAAATCTTTAGATATCTATAATAAGAAGAGAAGAAATTATCAAAATAAGGTTTATAAAGATATCTACCTCAGATTTTATACCAAGAAAGAAGCGCTACACTTAAATTCCGGTATTGATGGGCAGATTTTAGAAGAATTAAAAAACACACCTGAAGCTGGGATTAAATTTAACAGCCGGATTTCAGATTGGAGAGATTATTTATATAAAAAGAGAGAAATCGCTCAGCAAAAGAATTTCACTTTAAAATATACTTCTTATATGGAAAATATCAGCGATATGATTTTAGAATTTAAAACTGCAGATTATTTAGAGGCTGAGTTAAAAACAAAAATTGATGCTGCATATGGTGGCCGTATTTATTTGCACCGACTTTCAGATAAGCGAAATTATTATAATTATGATGATGGAATAGAAATTGGTGAAATAAATGGCTATGATGCAGAAAACAGCAGGCTGTTTGTAGAAATGAACGATAGAATATTCAAAATGATGAAAAATAGAAAACAGAGCTTACCTAAAGAGGGTATACTTGAACATAAATCTGTGGGCAGCTTGTTTAGTCTGGACCGACAGTTAAATGCACTCAAAAAGGCTGAAAAATTTCAGGCTGCAAATAGAGCTCTTCCCTCATTCTTTTTTGACATAGAAAATGCTGCTGGTTTCAATGAAAATTATGATGCTGATGAAATAGAATTCTTAAATAAAAAGCTAAATCAGAAACAGAAAGAATCAGTGCTGAAAATTCTTAACACTGAAGATATCAGCCTTATAAAAGGTCCACCGGGAACCGGTAAAACTACTGTGATTGCTGAAGCATGTTATCAGCTGGCAGAAAAAGGGAAGCGTATTTTACTTTCTTCTCAATCAAATTTGGCAGTAGATAATGTGTTTGCACATCTGAAGAATATGATGGGGCTTGGAAAAAACATATTTCCATATAGATATGGAAATTGTGATTCCTTTGAAAAAGAGGGTGAACTCTTCTCTGAAGAAAACTTTCTCATCACCTGGCTGCAGGAAACAGCTGATAAATCAAAAAAATTACTTGATAAAAAAAGATCAGCTGTCGATAAAATAGATAATATAGAAAACAATCTACAGTTTTTTCATAATTATTCAGAAGTTTTAAATAGTGAGAAAAAATTATCAGAAAAGATTGCTGATATAAAAAAAGAGCTTAATAATCTTGGGGAAGCTTTAAAATCTGCAGAAGAGTATAAAATACATGAAGATAAAAAAGAACTTTTTGATAAATATACTGCGCTTAATTCTGAATTGGAAGCTATAGAAGTGGAACTCGATAGTATAAATGAAAAAATAAGAGAATTAGATAATAAAGCAGCTATTGAAGAAAATAGAATAGAAGAAATTGATTCTGAGTGTAATTCTTATAAAGGACTTTTAAATGAACTTAAAAATGACAAAATGGATCTAAAAAAGTGGCTAAATACAAAGATTGATCTTGAAAGCGGTGATTTTGAACTCAGCTTAGATCAAGAACTTGAGAAAATATATTCAGAAAAAATTAGAGATATCTGGCATTTTTCCGCTAAAGATCTGGGGATTACTGAAATAATAGGTAGTTTTAACAGTATTGAAAAATATAAGGGCTTAAAAGAAAGCTCACATGAAATTATAAAATTGATAAAAAATCTCTCAGAGGAGATAGAAACTGAATATCTAAGTGATGGTGAAGCTGAGCTAACAGCTGGTGTTTTTGCATATGGAAGCAGCAGTAGTTTTGAGCAGTTTTTTAAAGCTGATAATAAAAATATTCTTAATCCTCTGCCTGGTGCTTACATAAAAATAAATGCTGAAGTTAAAACACTGCTGAAAACAAAAAAAGCAGATGAAGTTCTCTATTTTCTTAAACAAACAGAAGAAAAGCTCAGTTATTCTCTACAGCAGGTTGACGAAATGCTCAATGATTTTAATAAATATGGAGATGATCCATCAATACTAATTACAGAAAAATTGCTGGCCTTATTGAAATCTCAAAGCAGGAAAAAAATTGCTGCTTCTAAAGAGGAGTTAGAAATTCACCAGTCAGAATTAGAAAGGATATTTGAAGAAAAAAATAATCTTGAGCAGAAGCATGCAGCTTTAGATGCGAGATACAGTGAAAATGAAAAAATGCTGAAAAAACATAAAAAAGAAATTATTAAAGAATACAAAATAATTATTGATAATTATGAGCAGAAAATGGATAAACTTCAGCCTGTTTTAAGAGATAATAAAAAACAGTGGCTGAAAATCAAAGAAAAAAACAGTTATTATGCAGATTATCCTGAAAAAATAGGTGAGAAAGAGATAGAAGAAATCATAAATTCCAGCAGAGATGATATTAACTCTACTTCAGAAAGCCGGTCATATATTAAGCGCTATTCAGACTTCATAAACAGCTGGTATAAAGAAATTGATGAGGGTATCGAAAACACTAATTCACTGAAAATGAGTTATATGGAGAAAGTAAATATTATTGGCTCAACCTGCTCTAAGACTGAGTCAGGAGAGTTTTTGAAACGTTTCGGAAGTTTCGATTATTTGATAATTGATGAAGCTTCAAAAGCAACTCCACCTGAACTTATGATGCCGATGTTAAAGTCTGAAAAAATAATTTTAATAGGTGATGACAAACAGCTTTCTTCATTTATTCCAAAAAATATAATAGATGAGGTCAAAAAAGCCAATCCAGAAAAAGATTATTCACATTTAGATAACTCACTGTTCAAAGAACATTGGAATAATGCAGATGATTCTATAAAAATCATGCTTAATAAACAGTACAGGATGCACTCTAAAATAATGAAAGTAATTAATCAGTTTTACAGTTATAATTTGGAGATGGGTATTAAATCACAGGACCAGCTGAAGAAACATGATATTGAGCTTGATTACCTGCATCCACAGCAGCAGGCTGTATGGATACAGACACCTCATCTTGGAAAATGGCAGGAAGAAAGAGTTTCTAATTCATATAAAAATACTGAAGAATTTAAGCTGATAGATAAAATATTGAGTGATTTTAATCTACTCAGAGAACAAAGAGGTAAATTCGATTATGAAATAGGTTTAATAACATTTTATGGGGTTCAAAATCATATTATCAAAAAGAATCTTATAAGCAAATATGATCAGCTTAACCTGAGAAGTGGTACTGTTGATCGTTTTCAGGGAATGGAAAGTGATATTATAATAGTCAGCATGGTTAGAAACAATCCTAATAGAAAAATAGGTTTTGCTAAAAGGCCAGAACGAGTGAATGTAGCTTTGTCCAGAGCAAGAAAGCTTTTGATAATGATAGGAGACAGCAGGCTTTTCTGCTCTGAGAATAATGACCCTAAATCTCTAAATATATATAGAAATATTGCTGATGTTATTAACAGAAGTGGAGGTGTTGTTGATGTTTATCAACTCAGATAAGTTAGAGCAGACGAAGGCTGCTTTGCAAACTAAAGAAGAGCAGGGCATTTGGGAAGAAAAAGAAGGGTATGAGCTGATAGGTAAAAAGTCTTTTAGTTTTGCCTGCAGAAAAATATCTGTTGACTATACTGTGCTTAGGGAAAGAAAGATCAATATAATTGAGCGGCATATACTTAAGGCAGGAGCACAGTTTGAAGATACAGGAGCAGCAGAGATAGCCAAAATTTTAAATATTGACAAAAGTATTATCATCCAATTCAGCTTAAGCCTCGCAGAATCTGGATTAATAGATAGAAACAGGCTCCCAAAAATCATTCTCAATAAAGCAGCAGAAAAATTGCTCAATGCAAAAAGTACCCGCATAAAAGAAAGTAAAAATATCATATTAAATTATGATTATTTTGCAGAACAATTTTCAAGTGCTGATATTTTAAAAGGAAATAGAGATGATAATTTTTATCCCAAAATGATGCCTGGGATCAGTTGGAGCAGTTTAAAGCAAAATCAGCAGCTGGAGATAGATGAAGATATATTAACTGACCTTTATTCTGAGCAGAATATTTTAACTGTAGATCAAGTTGAATTTCTTTCACTACAAAAAAGATTAATAACAATTTACTTAATACATGATCTTCTCAGGGATAAATTCATACTGAGGGCTTATTCTCCTGATGAAGATAAAATTATATATAAATATGAAGAAGTTTTTGAAAGGCTGCTTTATGGTGGACGAGATAATGGAGGTTCTGAAAAATTTCAGGATGAAATTTTTAAAGCTTTTGGTTTTGAGCAGTATGAAGAAAATGACATTCAGAAGTTAAATGCTGAAAATCCAGCTCATATTAATGAAATTAATGAAAAGGCTAAAAAGGAAATTGAACTGAGGAGAAAAGGCAGTAGTGAAATTGAAGAAAGAGAATTTTTCTTTGAATATTTAAGCAGCCGTAAGATACGAAAAAAATATTTAGAGTTAATTAAAGGAGCAGAAGAGGAAATAATTATACTTTCAGGTTGGATTAACAGCCTTACTGTTGATAAGAAATTTATAGACATGCTGGCAGAAGCAGCAGCAGATGGTGTGCTTTTTTTGCTTGGCTGGGGTATGGACGAAAAGCTCGATGATGAATTGAGAAATAAAAACAATAAAATGGGTAAAAAGCTTTCGCGTGCTGTCAATAGTGATGGTGTAAACTGTGTTTCACTTTATTGGCTTGGGGAGTCTCATCAAAAAGAGGTAATAGTTGATCGCGAAAAACATATTTTAGGTTCACACAATTTTTTATCCTACAGAGGTGATGGTAAAAATGGATATTCAATTAGAAATGAATCTGCATTTTTCAGCACCTATAAAAGTGAAATCAATGCATCATTTAAAAACAAGCAGAAGATATTTTGGAATGCTTTAAAAAGAGATTTCCATAATTACTTGGAGAAATTTAAAGGCAGTTTTCCAAAAAAAACAGCTATATCTGCTTGGATAATTCTTGAAAAAGATCTTGAGCTATTAAATCTGATGGAGAGGAGTATAGAAAAAGACAGTGCTTATATTGAAGCTGTTTATGAATATCTGTGGAGGTATTTATCACTGCTTAAAGACAGAGATATTTCTGAAGAGGAACTTATTCTTATTAGTGAAAAAATATCAGGATTGACCACTAGGTTTTTTGGTGATCAGAAAAGAGAAAAGATCACTAAGATATTAGCGCATTTAAGCAAAACTTAGGTATTTTTAGACTTCTATGCTGGTCTATGTATTATTTTAACTGAGATTAAGAACGGGGGTTAAATCATGGGTAAGGTAATATTCTTTATTATTCTATTACTTTCAGCAATATTCAACCTTATGGAGGGCAATATACTTATTGGTCTGCTGGCCCTGTTTTTTGCTTTATCGGTTGGGAAAAAATAAAATTTGGACTATAATCTAGAATAACACAATAGGAGGATTGGCTATGGCATTTGAAAAAAATGAAGAACTCTTGGAAGAATTCAAAACATTAATGATAGACATAAGTGATGAAGTAAATGAAAAAGAAGTTATCAAAAAGATGGAAAAACTAAAATATGAACTTGAAGAGTCAACACCTGTTATTAGAAAGGCAGGCAGCAGTTTAAATGAACTTATTGGTCAGATAGAATTAGAGGCCAAAAAACTGATTGAAGTTAGAAAAAATGTACAGGACGATATACTGTCTCATATTTCCAGCCTTGAAGAAGAAGTTCTTTCATTAAAGTCAGAGGTTGAAACTGCTAAAAAATATTATGAATTAGAAAGGGAAAAGCTTAAGGCTAAAAGGGAGGAGGTAGAGAATTATTCTTTATGGCAGAGAATCTTCGGTCCCAAATAGAATAGCGGCATTATATAATAAGTTCGAAAAATTTTATTACGATGAAAATTCACAACTTCTCAAAGAAAAGCTTTATAAAATCAGCAGTTATTTTGAAAAAGAAATTTCTAAGGTCAGAAAAATAAGGAAAGTTGATCAGTCGAGGCTGCTCAATCCAGTTATAATTGAGGCAGAAGAGACAGCAGCAGATATTAAAATGTTGGCAGAAGCTCTCGAAGAACCGTTTCTTTTATTTTTTGTTGGTATGGGTAAGTTTGGGAAATCAACTTTAATCAACTCTCTGCTCGGACGCAGAAAAGCTGAGATGGATGCACTACCTAAAACCTGGAAAATAGATGTTTTTTATGGTGCTGATAATAAAGACGAGGTTGAAATAAAATATAATAATGGTCTATCTGAGTATCTAAGTTATGAAGAAGCTCAAGCTATGCTGGAAGAAGAAGAAATAAAAAGAGAAAAATCAGATGATGAAGTGAGAAAAGAGCTTAGAAAACAGATGCAGACTTTAGATACGATTGAAGAAAAAGAAGAGCTAAAAGAGGCATTAGAAAAACACCTTCTATATAAATCCCCTGTTATAGAAGCAAGATGGCCTGTTCAAAAAAACAAAGTTCTCGAAGATTTTCAGCTTGTTGATACACCAGGTTTAGTGCAGGATCTGCTTGGAGAAATGAAAATGGAAGTTAATGAATATTATCATAAGGCAGATGGGGTCATTTGGCTGCTTGATGCAACTAAAATAGCTGGAGAGAAGTCAAAAGAAATGCTTGACAAATTAACTCTTGCCATCAAAGAAGTAGGAGGTAGAACTGATAATATCATCGGTGTTTTAAACAGTATTGACCTTGTCCGAAAGAGTGGTGGCCAAGATGCCGTTGAAAAAATCATGGAAGAAGCAGAAAGTATATTTGGCCGGTTCTTTGAAAATATAATTCCAATCTCAGCAAAAGAAGCACTTGAAGCTGTAGAAAGTGGTGATAAGGATTTAATTGAAAGCAGTGGGTTATCCTCTCTTCATGATGAGATATATAGGAATTTTTATCTTAATGCAAATAAAGTACAGCTGGAAAGCAAAAAAATTGGTGTAAAGCGGGTATTGATGGATTTAGAAAAAAACACAGCTGAATATAGAGAAAAACTGCAGGAAGATAATAAAAGGCGCCTCAAATTAAAGGCTGAGCTGAGTAAAGATATAAAGAAAACCAAAAAGGAATTTATAAATGAAATCGATGCAGTTCTTTCAGACTATAGGTCAAATGTAGAAATAAATATCGATAATTATGCAAAGGAAATATTTTATCAAGAGCAGAGCAGAGACAAATATATAAAAAATACAATTTTTGAAAAAAAACAGCTGCAGCAGGAGATAAAAAGATTAGAAAAAGAGATAAATGAAAAACTCAAAAGCCTAGGAAGTTACCATCAAAAAAGAGCAGTATTTAAAGAGTTTGAACACCTCAATAAAAGTGATATTACAGTAAGCAGGCTGAAGACAAGTCTGATGATGTCAACACATGGAGTTTATCTGGATGAAGATGATGTTATGAGTACTGGGATTGGAGTAGCATTTGCTTTTTCAGCTATTTTTGGTCCAATTGGTTTTATTGTGGGGGGACTTGCAAGCTATTTTGGACTTGCAAAGTGGATTCTGCTTAAATTTAAATTGGGAGAAATAAAGCAGAATTTAAGGTCAAATCTAGATGATTTTGTATATAAAACTAAAAAGAAACTGAGAAATAAAGTGATGAACGAAATTAAGAAGATAGAAAATAAGACTGCTTCTATAAGGGAATCCAGTTTTGCTGAATTACACGGACCATCTTCTGAATATGATAAAATCATAGATTTTTTTGAAAGTCTAAACTTAGCAGCAGAATTTGACCTAAAAAAGAGAAGCCTACATGAGACAGTTTTTCAGGATTTTAATATTCAAGTTGATGAGTTGGTCAGCCGTTCTTAAGCTTCTTTAGCTAATCCAAAGAAGCTAAAAAGAGAACTAAAGATAATTAATTTAAATTTAGGGGGAAGTTAATTTGCAGATTATAGACTATATTAAGAAGACAGATCAAGTTATTTCAGATTCACCTCTTAGAAAAATAATTGAGTCTGAAGATGAACTGCCGGTTGAAATTTTAGAAAAAGACTTTATAACCATTCAGGAAGAGCTTAAGATAATCTCAGAGAAAATTGATAGAGCTTTAAATCTTGTTGTTATGGGAGAGGTTAAAGCAGGAAAATCAACATTTATTAATGCATTAATAGGTAGAGAAGTATCACCGGTTGAAGTTACTGAGACAACTGCTTCAGTAATAGAAATTTTTTACAGTGAAAGTCCTCAGGGTATTATAAGAAAAAAGAATTCAAAAAATTTCGCAGGATCTCCAGAAGAAATTTTTGCTGAACTTAGTGCAGAAAAGGGTAATTTAGATTATTTTTCTGATGTGAAAAATGTCAGCCTTGCTCTTCCTTTTGAAAATCTTAAAAAGCTAAATATTGTTGATACACCAGGTCTGGCATCTATAACAGAAGAAAATGAAGCGGTTACTGTAAACTATATCCAGAAAGCAGATGTTGTCCTATGGCTTTTCAATGGTAATCATATGGGACAGGCTGATGTTAAGGAAAAACTTTCAGAGACTGCAAAATATGGTAAACCAGTTATTGGAATTGTAAATCGGGTGGATGAAGTAGATACATCTCCAGAAAGACTTAAACTTTATACTCAGAGAAAGTATGAAATATATTTATATGATATATTTACACTTTCGGCATTCCAGGCTTATCAGGCAAAGAAAAATGATGACCAAGACCTCCTCAATGAATCTGGCTATACTGAATTAATAGATTATCTGGAGAACAACATTGAAAAAGAGTCAGAAGAAGTGCAGGAAGAGAGTATAATATCATCTCTCAATTCAATTATAAATAGGGATATAGTTCTACATGAATCATATCTTAGAAACATAGAGTTTATAAAAAACCAGTTAGAAGTACATAATGATGAGATCAAATACCACAATGAAAGAATTAAAAATAATATTGAGAGCAGACTCAGAAACTGGGTTAGACAAGATATTTTTAGAAATGAAAAACGTGAATTATTTAATATGGTAGAAAATATGGGGGCTTTAAGCAGCAAAAAGACGAGGAATGCAGTTAAAAATAGGCTTAAAGAACTTTTTTCTGAAGAAAGAATCAAAAACAAGCTTATCAACAGAATTGAAGAGGTAGAAGACTATTTCCGCAGTGAATGGGAATCATCTGTTGAAGAAGTTCACAGAAATATCAAAGAAAACATAGAAGATTTTTTGGCTGAAGAGCAGAAACTGGTTAAAAACGAAATTAGCCAGATTTCTTCAGGTGATTTTTTAGTAGAAGGTATTGGCCAGGGGGCTGCACTTGGAGGTGGAGCAGCATTTGCATTTGCTGCTTATACGGCTTGGCTTGGACCTTCTGCCGCATTTTTAACTATAGGTGGTCAGTTAGCAGCCTTTTTTCCACCCTTTCTACTTGCCGGTATAGCGGTTGGTGGTATATCTAGATTATTTAGTGTTAGAAAAGAAAAAGAAGAAATGAAAAAGGCAATACTTGAAAATATTAGAGATATCAAAGAAAATCAGCTTTTATCTATAGTACTGCCAGAGATTATAGATAAGATCAATCAGCAGAGTGATAAGGTTGCCGCAGAAATTGAAGATAAATTTATCCACAGTATATCTAACAGTTGGAATGATAAGGAAATAAAACTTCTGATCAATCAAATAAATCAACATGTTCAAAAACTGAAGGCTGCATCTGCATTATGATTTTTAATACAATCCTTAACTGGTGATTGGATATATTTGTCAAGTGCTGGCTAAGTAATAATGCGGAATATGAAAGGAGCATCTTTCATGAATAAAAAGAAGTTCAATAAATTGCATAATATTTTATATGAAATGGCAAAAACTAGTGGAAATATGGCTGGTAAAGCAACAAGTTTTATCAGTTCTCCTAATAAACTAGACAATATTAAAACTGCTGTTTATCCTGAAGCACTGTTGGCATTTTTATCTCAAAAAAACCTGCTCAAATTATCTGAGAGGATAACTGAATCTACTGCTAATATCTATGATAAAGCACTTGATGCTGAATATTTAAGAACCCATATAGGTGGTCCAAACCACAGAATGTTTGATGGTGGTCATGATATTGCTGGTGCCTGGGAGGCAGTAAAAAATGCATCGAAAGATGATTCTTTTGTTCAAGAAACTGCAGCATTGGCTAATTCTTTATGGAAAGATTTAAATACAGAAATGGGGCTGCCCTTTAGAACAATCAATAAGAGCAGTTATGATGAAACAGCTGCCTGGGTAAGCAAAAGCATTCCAACTGCTGATAAAAGTTGGTTTTATGATTTATTAAGTTATGATTCTTTTGAAATTCTAGCAGGTGCTTTAAGTGCAGTTGGAGTATTATTTGCATTAAAAAATGAAGATCTTGATAGTCTGGCTGAACTTTTGGGTTCAGCAGGTATAATTGCTATTATTTCGGCAAATCCACTTCTAGGAATTTTGATGGTTTTAACTGCTGCGTATGCATATTTTATAAAGAAAATGGAGTTTAAAAGCATAAAATTTGGAAGTGGGGCAGCTGTATCTTCAGTATCTATGGGTATCTTTGCTTTATTTAATTTATCTCTATTTTTTGAATTTATATTGGTTTTAATCATTGGATCTTTGATAAAGAAAAGAG
>NZ_QBLR01000100.1:0-12187 GCF_003070835.1 Halanaerobium sp.
GAAGGATTCCTCTTTTTATTTAAAAAAATTATCATAATTTTATTTACACAACTTATTATACATTACTTATTAGGAACAATTTAACAAAAAATTATAACTGATTAATTTATATCTACTTAAAATAATAAGCCTCCTCCTGCATAAATGTAAAAACAGAAAGAGGCTAAATAATTAATCTCTATTTAGAGTATTAAATAAAACTAATTTCCTAAATTAGAAACATCAAGTCTGTAAACTCCCATTCCATTCTCATCTGTTTCAACAAATGAGATATTAGGAATTTCATATTTTTCTACATAATCCATTGCTTCTGGATGAGAGCGGAAAGTTACATCACCAGCTGGATCAAATGAACTGATGTGCCAGTTATAATCTGGTTCAGGGTTAATTGTACCCTTTGCTTCAATATAGTTCATGATAATCTCTCTATTTACAACTCCACTTGGTGCATAAACCGGATCTTCTTCTACACAGGGAGGGAAGTCACCTCCACCACCAGCACGATAATCATTAGTCACAACTAAAAATTCCATATCTGCATTCAACTCTTTTTCCTGATATGTGGCATTAACAACTCTTTCTCCTACCGGCCTGGTTACATCAATCTGATATTCGATGCCGTCTATCACATCAAAATTATAGGCTGAAAATTCAGGATTTAAGAGTTCCTGTGCTGTTTCTGAGTCAGGGTCAATTCTATTGAAGTTCTCTGCACTTCTCTCCAGCCACTCAATGATCTGCTTACCATTTAATTCCATTACTCTGATCTGGTTATCATAAATGTAGATGTCAGTAACATCTCCAATGGTTACTCCACCAGTCATAACTTCAGTAAAGTAATCTGCATCTTCTCTACCGGCTCTAAAGGGAGCAGCAGCAGAAAGTATTGGCAGCTCAGAATATTCACCGGAACTGAATTCGTCTTCAGCCCACCATAATTGGGCATTATTAATAACCTGAGTTACAGGAGAATCCATAACTCTGGATAAATAGGAGGTAATATCTCTTTCTGTATCTCCAATCGGTGTTCTCACATATTCAATTACCTTTTCGTGAACATCATTTGCTATTTCTTCAATTTCAGGATGAGATTCTACATTCTCATCAACTACTCTGTGGCGGACCTGATGGCCCACAACTTCCCAGCTGCCTTTATTTTCTTCAATTTCTAAGTCAATAACTCCCAGAGCAGAACCCCAGGAACCGGGCATTACAGTTGGCACACCAAACATTGTACCAGCTTCAGCATCAACACCTTCTAAGTCTTCATAGTCGTCAGGGAAGGTTCCGTGGTGGTGGCCGGTAATCAAGGCATCTACTTCATTCATCTGAGCAATATAATAAGATGCATTTTCGCGAGCATCATAAGAATCTACCGGAGCATCACTGATACCGGAGTGTGATAAAACTACAACTAAGTCAGTTTTTTGAGCAAGCTCAGGTATTACTTTCTCTGCCTGATCAACAATCTCTTTAATCACAACATTACCTTCTAAGTGATCTTTACCCCAGAGCATTGACTGTGGTGGCACAAAGCCGACAACACCGATTCTTAAATCTTTGCCATTTATATTTTTAGTAATTATTGTATAAGGGTCAGTATAAAATTCATCTTCATTATCAGCTAACATAATATTTGCTGATAGAAATGGAAAATCTGCACCGGCCACTGCTTTTTCTAGATAATCCATACTGTAATCCTGCAGTTCATGATTACCGACTGCAGCTGCCTCATAACCTGCATAATTATAAGCTTCAATTATTGTCTGGGTTTCTCCATCAGTAATTGGCTCTATCTGATATTCATAAAGTCCAATTAAACTCCCCTGAATTAAGTCACCATTGTCAAGCAGTAAAGTATTGGGGTTATTATTTCTTTCTTCTTCAATTAGAGTATAAATCTTAGAAAAGCCAATTGTTTCATCCACCGTATCTTCCATATAATCATATGGAAGCAGATACTGATGAACATCTGAAGTCGCAAGAATGCTTAAGGTCTCAGCTGCCATCATCGAAACAGTAAAGCTAAAAATTAAGATTAAAGCTAAAAACAGAGTAAAAATTATTTTTCTTTCTTTTAACAATTTGATCACCCCTTCTTAGGTCTAAACTAATTTTATTAAATTTTGAATATTTTGTCAATATTTTTTTCAAAAAGAAAACAGCCGCTCCCGGCTGCTGCTTAAACTCAGTCATTTTTCTGATTTGAGTTTTCCTTATTTTTTTCTTTAACTGCTTTTGACATTGTTTTCTTTAAAGTTTCCATCATATCCTCTTCACTGTCTACACCCATCACTATAATATCAGGGCTGCCGCCAAAAAAGTGGTCAAAAATTTCAAAAATTAAAATCCCAGCTAAAAGTGCAGCCACTGCCAGCTCAATTCCAAATTTAGTGTATACAAGAGCAAAAGCAAGAGCAGATAAAAACCCAATAATATATGATAATTGATTTCTATGCTGTGTAATAAACATTGAGAGAAGATCTTTTAAAACTGCTAATTTCTTATTAATAGTATCACTTCTCCTTTTCAGTACTTTTATTTTGAGTACCTACATAATATCAGTCCTAATTTTAATTGTCAAAATCCTAATTGAAATATTTCATGCTGGTCTTCTTTAATTCTTCTGTTGAGTATAAAATCTGATAATCCTTAATTTTATATTTTTTCACCAGCTCCTCAACTTTATTTTCCAGCTCTTCTTGATTTTTAGCGTGCATCATAGCATAAAAATTATAGGGCCAGTTCTGATAAGTCTTCCGCTGATAACAGTGGCTTACCTCCTGAAGTTTTGAAATCTCTTGACCTACCTCATCAATTTCTTTTTTGCTGAACTGGCAGACAAACATGCCGTTGGCCTGATAACCAGAATCTCTGTGGTGTAAGATAGCAGAAATCCTTTTTAAGATTTTTCTTTCTTTAAGCTGCCGCAGTCTCTGCAAAAGTTCTTCCCGATCAATATTTAAATCCTCCGCTATTTTCTGGTAGGGATTTAAAGTAAGCGGTATATCAGTTTCCAGAGCCTTAATTATCTTTTTATCCAGCTCATCAACAATTTCTCCAAAGTCTTTATCTGTAATATTATTCATCAGCATCACCTTCAGCTTCCTGCTCCATTTTAAAAAATACATTTAACTTAAAAAATTTTTCTTTCGGCAGCTGATAAAGTTCTTTAACTCCAGGCAGTGCCTTTATCTGGGCCAGAAACTTTTCACGATCGAGCTCACTGGCCGTTGAAAGAGTAAACCAGAGATTCAGCTGATGATCACGGCGGTAATTGTGGGTAACTCCAGGATGCTGGTTTATGATTTCAGCTACCTGATAAAAATTTTCTTCTTCCAGCTCCAGGGCTACCAGAGTACTTTTATAACCCAGCCTTGAAGATCTAAAAACTCCTCCCAGCCTGCGGATATAACCATCTTTTTTCAATCTTTTTACTCTCTGCAGCAGCTCTTCTGCTTCAATTCCAAGCTCTACTGCTATTTTTTGAAAGGGTGAGGCTTCTAATTTTAATCCTTTCTGCAGTCTATCTAAAATTTTCTTATCAATTTTTTCCATAAAAACAGCTCCTAAATTAAATAAGCTCAGCCTATAAATTTATAAACTGAGCTAAATATTCGTTAATTAATTTCTCAATAAATATTAAAGTTATGCTCCAACAAAAAAGATATCATTATAGTAGTCACTTTCGATCTCTCGTTTATGAGCAAGAGTTGGATTAAGATTTTCTATAAAAACTGCCAGCCATTTTGAATAAAGCTCGTGCATTAACTCCAGCTCAACCTCGGTCTGCTGCCAGAATTCCTGATGCAGTCGGCTCTGATGTTTCCAGATGATTTTTTCTTCTTCTTTGACAGCACCTGATAAGCGATCACAGGGCATTCTTTCAACAAAATGCTCATTTATAATCTCAAAAGCATCATCTAAGTTAAACTTATCTACATTATCTCGTACTTTAGCCTTTTCTGCAAGCTCTGCTGCCTGAGCAGCATAAATATCTAAAAGTAAATCTTGGTCATCATATTTCTTAATCAAAGCAGAGATGACCGCTGCTTCTCTTTTTTCAACTATCTGAATCTGCTTATATAACCACATGTGGATTGGACCTAAAAATGCACTCATTATCAAAACTCCTTTTTAAATTTATATACTTGATTATTCTTCTCGAGTTATTATAGCATTTTTAAAAAGGAGCTAATATGATATGTATCACAGACCTAAAGGGCTGTATTTTCTATAGAACAGAATGGATCAGCCTCCATATAATTCCCGCTGTAATAATAAGCTCTAGCTCTACAGCCTCTACATTTACTTCCGTATTTACAGCTGCCGCATTTACCCTTCCAGTCCAGGGTTCTCATTTCATCTAAAATTTCGCTGTTTTCCCAGATTGACTTAAAACTTTCTTCCTTAACATTACCAACTTTAAGATCAAGATAGGCACAGGGCTGCACATCTCCCACAGGATTAACAATACAGTAGCTTACACCTGCCAGGCAGCCATTTCTAAAACGGGTATCAATATCTAACTGATCAGCAGTGGCTATAAACTGAGGTGCACAGACCGGTTTTACCTCTATCTCCACCTCTTCTGATTTTTCATGATTCTATCAATAGCCTGCTGATATTCTTTTTTGCTTACTGCACTTTCCTCTATATAAGCGGCACGACCAGTGGGTACCATAAAGAAGATATGAGCTGCTTTGGCCCCTATTTGAGCAGAATAGTCAATCACAGCCTCCAGCTCATCTAAATTCCAGTCCATGACTGTCATATGGGTCTGAAAAGGGATACCTACCTGCTTTAATTCTTCAAAGGCATTTTCAACCTTTTTAAAAAGTCCCTTTTCTCCTCGAAATTGATCATGTTTTTCAGGGTCCACACTATCTAAACTAATTCCTGCTGCCAGAACTCCTGCCTCTTTTAATTTATGAGCCACCTCTTTGTCAATTAAGCCGCCACCGGTTCCCAGCACCGGCCGCAGTCCAATCTTAGAGGCATAAGCCATCAGCTCAAAAATATCATCTCTTAAAAGCGGCTCTCCTCCAGAAAAGATCATTAGATGAAAGTTAGCAGCCTTAATTTGATCCAGCATCGCCTTTGCCTCTGCAGTATTTAATTCCTGCTCAAGATTGGCCCCTGCATAACGATAGCAGTGAGGACAGCTTAAATGACATTGATTTGTAGTATTCCAGGATATAATATTCATTTATAGATCTCCTCCAATTTCCTGATCAGATAAATAACAGCCGGGGTCTGCTCCCCAAAGCTCACCAGCTGCATAGGCCCTTGCTCTAAGATTACCATTACAGATTTCTAAAAATCTGCAGTCAGCACAGCGCCCTTTAAGATATTCTTTCCTATTTCTCATTTTATTAAGGAATTCATTTTCATTAGTTCTGTTTTTCCAGATCTCTGAAAATTCTTTTTCTCTAATGCTGCCCAAAGTTACAAAACGGCTGAACTGATCAGCATAAACATCTCCTTTGTGATCAATATTAGCAATGGCACTGCCGCTGCGGTTGCCTCCACTCTTTAATAACTGATCATAGATATATTTAGCCCGCTCCGGATCTCTTTTCTTTGTCTTTAAATATAGATAGGCTCCATCAGCATGATTATCCACTGTTAATATTTCTTTGGGTTCTCCCTGATCAATAAAATACTGAGACCATTTTATAATTTTGTCAATAGTTTTCTTTTTATCCTGATCACTTAATTCAGCTTCTTTAATATTTTCACCACGGCCTGAATAAACTAAATGGTAAAAACAGATGCGGGGAATATTTTCTCTTTCAATCAGCTGAAAAAGCTGATCAATTTCCTGATAATTATCCTGATTAATTGTAAAACGCAGCCCAACTTTCTGCTCATATTTCTGACAGTTTCTAATTCCTTCCAGAGCAGAGTTAAAGGCACCTTTTTTACCGCGAAACTGATCATTGGTCTCTTTTAAGCCATCAAGACTGATCCCAATATAGCTGACTCCCAGGGCTTTTAACTCCTGAACCATCTTTTCTGTCAGTAGAGTTCCATTGGTTGAAATCACTACTCTCAAATTTCTACTTCTGGCCTTTTTAATCAACTTAAATAGATCAGGCCGCAGCAGTGGTTCTCCACCTGATAAGAGCAGAACCGAAACCTTAAAGTCTGCCAGCTGATCGATCAAAGCAAAGGCTTCTTTAGTGTTTAATGTATCGTCTTTTTTGGCTGCAGTGGAATTTGAATAACAGTGTTTACAGTTTAAATTACACTGAGAATTTATATTCCAGGCAGCAACAGGACCCAGTCCAGGCCGAGTCCCAATTGGAGAATTACTGCAATCTTTATCATAGCGCAGCTGATCTCCATAAGTATTAAATTCTGTTAACATTTTAGTTATATTAAACATATTTCACCTCTATTTAATAGTGATTATGTGGGTGCATTCAAATTTCTCTCCAGGAGATAACTTATTAATCCCTTCTTTTTCCTCTATTCTGCCGCTGCTGTCAACTGAGTCAGCAATTCCCTGCCAGGGTTCCAGACAGATAAAAGGTGCTTCAGCCGACTGAGACCAGATTCCTAAATAGGGGAAATTTTTAAACTCCATTTTTACTTCCCGCTCTGATTTTCTGCTTTTTAAAGTAACTTTTTCTGATTCTAAATTTTTAAATACAAGGGCATCATCTTTAAAAATCTCTGAGTTTAATTCCAGTATTTTTTGATTTTCCAGAACTTGCTCTGTTTGATGGTTTAAAAGACCCGCTTCCAGCAGATATTTTTCTGCCTCTTCCTCTTTTTCAAATTCTAAATAATAATCTTCTTTTTTCTCACCATCTGTCAGCGGCCAGTAAAAGGCTGGGTGGGCTCCGATAGAGAAATACATATCTTTTTGATCTGTATTTATAACCTTATATTTTACTGCAAGAGAATTTTCATTAATAGTATATTTGAGCTCCAGTCTAAATTTAAAGGGGTATTTTTCTAAAGTTGCTTCATTTTCTGCTAATACATAAGTCAGTGAATCCTGACCCTCTTCCAGCAGTTCAAATTCATTATCTCTGGCAAAGCCATGCTGAGTCATCTGATATTCCTGATCATTATAAGTATATTGGTCATTTTTTAATCGTCCAACTATAGGAAATAAGACAGGCGCTCTTCTTCCCCAGTACTCTGGATCACCATGCCAGAGATAGTTTTTATCATCTTCTTTTAAGACCAGCTGCTGAAGCTGAGCTCCGGCAGTATCTACTTCAATTTTTATTTTTTTATTTTCAATTCTGCTAATCATAAATAAACCTCCTGCATTTTTAGAGAAAGTAATCATTATTTTTAAAACTATATATTATGATTATATAATATATAGACTGATTTTAAAAGAAAGATTGAGATTTTTAAAATATCAATTAAACTATCCCCAATGCTCTAAAGATAAAGACAAATAAGGTCAGAGAAAAGACTGAGCCCAGAGTGGTCATCATCACAATTGAAGCTGCCAGATTCTCATCTCCCCCCATAGCTGCAGTGATTATCGCAGAAGAAATTGAAGTTGGGACTCCAAATAAAATATAGATTAAAAATATCTCTTTATTGCCAAGGCCAAAAACAAAGGCTGCCAGTACAGCCAGGGCGGGATTAATAAGCAGTTTAAAAATGGTGGCAGCTGCTGCCGGTCTGATATCTACAAATAATTTATCGACCTTAAATGTTGCACCAATTGTCAAAAGGGCCAGCGGTGTTGCCAGAGCATCAAAGTAATTAGCTGTATTCTGCAGCAGTGGTGGAAATCTAAAATTAATTAAAGAAGCAGTTATTCCAAAAGCAATGGCAATAATAAAAGGATTAGTAAAAATATTTTTTACGGCATTTTTAAATTGATTTTTAGCCTCATTGTTAGGATTTGTCAAAACTAAAACTAATACTGCCAGCACATTATAAACTGGAACCACAAATGCTACCACCAGAGACGCCAGAGGACCAACTGCACCGGTCACATTTTCTAAAAGTGAAAAGCCAACATAAACAAAATTACCTCTGAAGGTTCCATGAATAAAAGCTCCAACTTTACTATCTTCTTTGACAATTAATTTCGAATAAAAATAGATTATAATTACACTAATCGCTGTGCCTGTTATAGCAAAGCTGATAAACTTTAAGTCAAAATTATCAGCGACAGAACTCTGAGAAACACTGTTAAAAAGCTTTAAAGGTAGGGCTATGTAAAATACAATAAAATTAGCAGCATTTATAAAATCCTGTTTGATAACATTTTTCTTCTGCAAAATAAAACCACTCAACATTATTAAAAAGATAGGTAAAGCAACACTAAGACTGAATATAAAATTAGCTAACATAAATACCTCCTGCAGATCTTTGTATTTATTTTTAGTTTATGTGAAAAAAGAATTAATAACAAGACATTTATTGCTGTATAGAAAATTTTTTCGACTAATTTTGATATAAATTAGAAAAAGCAGAAAGAGCTAATAAGTGACCTCTCTGCTTTTTTATGGCTATTTATTTTATTATTTCGTCATTGAGATATTTATTCCAGACGATTTCAAACCAGTTATTATCTTCAGGAATCTCTCTGACATCCTGCCAGCTGAATTCAAAATGATCACCTCTGTATCTTAGGCGCTGGATCTTTTTGCTTAAGGCACCATCCTCCAGGCTGAATCTAAAATCTTCGCTTAAACTCTCTAATGGAAGTTTCCCCTCTTCATCCTGAACCAGGTAGGAGCCGCGGCTTTTACCTCCAAGCTGAATATAATCCTTAAAGGCAGTTAAATAAACTAATTGGGCTAAAAGGAGATCATAATTTTGAAAAGCAAGACTTAAATCACGAATAGAATTTAGACTGCTGATTTCTCCCAGTTCTTTTAATTCAGACTCTGTCTCCTTAAGAGCAGCTTCGATTGCAGCTAGATTTCGAATATGGGCTCCAGCTTTACTCATTCTTTCTCCCAGCTTCTTCCTGATCTTGATTACATTTGCCGAATCTGATTCAATTGATTCAGCAAATTTCTTCCCCAGTTTTAATTTCTTCTTGATTTGAGCCGAAGCCTGGGCTGAAAATACATCTAAATCAGCCGGCTCTTTTTGATAACGGGCATTGATATACTGAGCGGCTCTGGTACTTCCCACCTGGCCTGAATTAAGGGCAGTTCCGCCTGGACGATAGACTCCATGACTGCCGTTTACCTCTCCGACCGGGAAAAAGTGAGCAAGATTACTCTCCCACCAGATATTACCCTCAAGACCTCCGTTGTTGTGCTGAGCGCAGACTGCAATTTCCAGCATTTCACTGGTCAAATCAATACCATTGTCAGCATAGAGATTAACTGCCGGCTGATTCATTTTTTTTAGCCTCTCAATTGGAGTTCCAAATAGAGCTTCAGAATTTTCAAGATACTGATAGGCCTCTTCACCCAGCTGAGAAAAGTTTAGATTTCCATTTTTAGATGCAAATTTAGGATTCTGACGGTAATCAAGCCAGACTCTTCTTCCCTTAACAACAGTTTCATTATAAACTAAGATGTCAATTAGAGATGAGCCAAAATCTTCAATCTTCCGGGGGTCAAAGGGCCACTGATACCCCTTTAGAAAAATTGCATTCAGCATCTTCCCGGGATCAGCAAAATATTCATTTAAAAACTCTCGCCTGTCATTCCCCTCCTGGTCGGTTGAAATATAAGTCGGTAAAACCTGCTGATAGGTTCCAGAAAGGTTCCAGCGAAATTTTATTGAAGCAATTCCGTACTGCCACTCGGTTAAGTTTTTCCCCTGCACTCCGGCCTCAAAAGCAAGACCTGAAGCTCCAGTTTGAGAACCCGGATAAACTGAGGCAGCATAGAGTCCGGCCGGACCACCAGTGGCATAAACTATATTGGTAGTATTGAAGATAGTATAGCGCTTTTCTTCATTTTCCAGCTGATTTTTATTCAGGGTTAAAAGGCCGACAGCATTTTTCTGAGCCTGGTCAGTTAAAACTGCTATTACCTGATAATTATCAAAGATTTGAACCCCCTTATTTTTAACCTCTTTTTCCAACTTTTCTGTCATATAGCGGGAGGTTAAGGGACCGGCTGAAGTTGCTCTTTTGCGGGGATCATGGTCAGTTTTATAACCTACATATTCTCCAAAACGATTGTGGGGAAAAGGAACTCCAATATCCACCAGGTGGTAAAATGAGCGAGCTGATAAAGCAGCCTCTACCAGGGCCAGATCACCATCCATTGAGCCACCTGAAAATAAGGTTTCTGCCATCTCAAAAACTGAATCTTGGTCTTTTCCTCCCAGAGTTAATTTATAATAAGTCTGCTTGTCTGAACCTGTATTGCGGGAAGTCCCCATATTTATTCCTTCAGTTACAACAGCTATATCCTGCTGTCCGAAATTATATAATCTGTCAGCTGCATTTAAGCCTGCAGCTCCGGACCCAACCACAACCGTATTTAACGAGTAGACATCGAGCATTTTATCTTCTATTTGAAGCTGATCTTTTCGCATCTTTTCCTCCTCTTTTTAAGCTAATTCTTTAAATCTTCTGTTTTGGAAAACATTTTCCAAAACTCCATGAAAAAAGCTTCTCCAGTTAAATATTATTTTATTTAAACTCAGAGAAGCTTATTTTAAAAAATAATTAAAGTGTAACTCCATCTTTAAAAATTGCAATTTCTCGATAATCATTAATCTCATTTTTAGTCTTTGTTTTTTTCGAAGCCAGATCAATTAGGTAATCGAAAAACTCAGCAGCTAAAGAGTCCATATCTCTACCTTCCAGTAATTCTCCTGCATTAAAATCAATCCAGTTTCGCTTTTGATTGTATAGTCTGTTGTTGGTAGAAACCTTTACAGTTGGTACCGGGCCGCCAAAGGGAGTTCCTCTCCCTGTTGTAAATAAAACCATGTGGGCACCAGAAATTGCCAGAGCTGTTGTTGCCACCAGATCATTGCCGGGACTTTCTAAAAGATTTAGGCCCTTACCGGTAACCTGATCTCCATAGAAAAATACATCATTAACAATACCTGTACCACCTTTTTGAGTACAGCCTAAGGATTTTTCTTCTAAGGTGGTAATTCCCCCCTCTTTATTTCCTGGAGAAGGATTTTCGTAAATTTCCTGATCATGAGAAAGGAAATAATCCTTAAAGCCATTGATCAGATCGACTACTTTTTCGAAAGTCTGCTCATCTTTAGCTCTATTCATTAAAATTTTCTCAGCTCCAAACATTTCTGGGACTTCAGTTAAAATACTTGTACCCCCATAGACCCCCAGTTTATCAGAAATCCTGCCGAGTAAGGGGTTGGCAGTTACTCCGGAAAATCCATCTGAGCCACCACATTTAAGACCAATCTTCAGTTCTGAAACTGGCACTTCTTCCTGTTTGAATTTCCCAGCATATTCAACCAGATTATCTAAAATATTCTCGGCAGCCTTCTGGTCATCTTCCACATCCTGCAGGTTGATAAACTTAACCCGCTGAGGATTATAATCACCAATATATTCTTTGAAATCTTCTATTAAATTATTTTCACAGCCCAGACCGACGACCATCACTGCCGCTGCATTAGGATGATTAACCAGACCGGCAAGAGCTTTTTGAGTCATCTCCAGGTCATCACCAAGCTGGGAACATCCGTAAGGATGAGGAAAGGCATGAATACTGTCGATAACTTCATTCTCAATTAACTCTTGATACTTCATTTCTGCCTTTAAGGCCATTTTTTCTACAACTTTATTGATGCAGCCAACTGTGTTGATAATCCAGACATCATTACGAATTCCAACTTTTCCTTTTTCCCGTTTATAGCCCAAAAAAGTAGGCATTTCTGCTGGTTTCTCTAATTCAGGTAAATCAGGCTGATATTCATAATCCAGTTTGCCTGAGAGAGCAGTCTTTAAATTATGAGTGTGGATCCACTCACCTTTTTTGACCTCTTCTGTTATTTTTCCGATTGGAAAACCATAACGAATCACTTCATCACCTGCAGCAAAATCTTTTAAAGCAACCTTGTGGCCGACAGGTATATCACTTAAAACCTTAATTTTTTCTCCCTTAACTTCAATTTGTTCTCCGGCATCTATTTCTTCAACAGCGATCACTATATTATCATTTCCATTTATTAATAAAACACTGGCTCCCATAAGAACCTCCTTATATTCTAAAATAGCCCGGAATAAAGACATCCCAGGCTATTT
>NZ_QBLR01000101.1:0-11922 GCF_003070835.1 Halanaerobium sp.
ATGGCAGGGGAGACAGGAGTTGAACCTGCAACCAATGGATTTGGAGTCCACTACTCTGCCAGTTGAGCTACTCCCCTAAAAATCAAAAATGGAGCTGATGACCAGACTTGAACTGGTAACCTGCTCATTACAAGTGAGCTGCTCTACCAATTGAGCTACATCAGCATAGTATTAAATTGAAAAAATGGCAGGGGAGACAGGAGTTGAACCTGCAACCAATGGATTTGGAGTCCACTACTCTGCCAGTTGAGCTACTCCCCTAAGACGAGGCGTTTTTCAATCAAGCAATAACTATTATAATAGAGTTAAAGGTATAGGTCAAGTGTTATTATTGGAATTATACTACTTTAGAACAATTTAATCTGTTTTTGCTTAAAAATACTTCTCTATACCCTGATTTTCATTAATTTTTGGCTGGATATTTATTAAAAAAATTCTAAATATTCCACTCTTCTCCTGTAAAATTGTAAGCTATAATACATCTGATATATTTTTTCTAAAATGTTATAAAGAACTTGAAATTAGTTTGAGAATATATTATCATATATATCGTAAAAGTTAAATATTTTGTAATATGAGGTGGTTATAATGGAAAAACATGACTTAATAGTAATCGGAATGGGTCCTGCTGGAATGGCAGTTACAGCAATGGCTGCAAATATGGGACTGGATGTTCTCTCAATTGAAAAACATAAAGTTGGTGGGGAATGTCTAAACTACGGCTGTGTTCCCAGCAAAGCTTTATTAAAAGCGGGAGAGGTAAATGAAGTTGCTGAAAATTTAAGACAGTATGGAATAAAATTAGCTGGTAAAACTGAAATCGAAAATCCTTTAGAAATTGTTAGAAATAAAGTTGGAGAAATCAGCGGCAACAAAACAATGAAGGTTTTTGAAAGAGCAAAGTTAATTGTCGACCAGGGGGAAGCTAAATTTGTTGACAAAAAAGTAGTTGAAGTAGCTGGGAAAAAATATACTGCTGATAAGATCTTTATTGCAACAGGTACTGAACCAATGATTCCACCAATTCCTGGACTGAAAGATGTTCCCCGTTTAACTAATTTGAATATTTTTGAGCAGGAAGATATACCCGAAACCCTAACAATTATTGGTGGAGGTGCAATCGGATCAGAAATGGCTCAGGCTTTTTCCAGATTGGGATCTAAAGTAAATATGTTCCAGATTGATGATCATCTGGTGCCAACAGGTGATGAAGAAGCTGGAAGAGTACTGGAAGAAAAGTTTAAAAAAGAAGGCATTGGTGTCCACAACAGCACTGGAATCAACAAAGTTGAAGAAAAAGACGGTAAAATCGTTACCCATACAGATGTAGGAATCTTTGAATCTGATAAAATTTTAGTAGCTACTGGTAGAAAGGCTGTTTTAGATCCTTTAAAACTCGATAATGCTGGAATTGAATATGGTAAGTCTGGCATCAAAGTTAATAGAAAGCTGGAAACTAATGTTAAGGGAGTATATGCTGTCGGTGACTGTAATGGTAAGGCTCTACTCTCTCATGCTGCTATGCACCAGGGAATGCTGGCTTTAATGAATGCTATCAATCCAACTCCAATTAAACAATTTAATTATGATGATTATCTTGTTCCCTGGTCTGTATTTACTAAACCAGAAATTGCCCAGGCAGGAATCACAGAAAAAGAAGCAAACGAAAAAGGCTTGAATTATCAGATTGTAAAAGAAAGATATGAAGATTATGGCCGAGCAATTGCAGATGGTAAACCAGAAGGATTTGTTAAGGTAATTACAAACAGCAAAGGAAAAATATTTGGAGCTACAATTGTTGGTGAAGCAGCCAGTGAGCTAATCCATGAATGGATATTAGCAATTCAGCATGATATTTCAATGTTTGATATTATGATGACTCAGCACTCCTTCCCCACTATTTCTCTAATGAATAAGCGGGTTGCAGAAAAGTGGATGATGAATAAAACAGACTCTGGAATAATTCCTAAACTAGCTAAAAAACTTATATAAAATAAAAAGCAGGCAGGTGCCTGCTTTTTTTAATTCCTCTTTTTAATAGCAACTACTTCCGGTGGTGGCCCTGGCTGATTAAGAAATTTATAATTTAAAACATTATATTTTTTGTAATCCAGATCAGTTACATAGTCCAGAACTGCTTCTCTTTCCTCATCTCCTCCATCATGACCGCTGTAAATAACAAGCACAACAACTCCGTCCTTTTTGAGCAGCAAAACTGCTTTTTTTAAAGCTCTAAGTGTACTTTTAGACTTTGTTATGATCTCTTTATTTCCTCCCGGCAGATATCCAAGGTTAAAAATAGCAGCTGATATTTCCTCATTTAAATATTGATCAAGCTCAGCGTGACTGTTTTTAATCAATTCAACATTCTCTTCCAATTTAGCTTCCTGCAGCAGTTTTTTTGTATTAGCAATGGCTTCTTTTTGAATATCAAAAGAAAAAACTTTCCCTTCTGCTCCAACCAGCTCAGCTAAAAACTTTGTATCATGACCATTGCCAGCAGTAGCATCAAGGGCTTTATCTCCAGATTTAAGTGCTTCCCTTAATAAAAAATGTGAAAAATCAACTGCATTAAAGAAATTGTTTGACATAAAAATCACTCTCTCTCATAAAATTTTATTTAAAGCTTTATAAGTCCGAAAAAACTTAAAAAAAATAGTATTCACTACTTAATTTACTATCAAAGTCAATAATCAGCATCAAATTAAATTGACCATCTGCTGAAGTTACTATATACTATTAATTGTGCTTGTGAAAAAGCTATCTGCCCTCATCGTCTAGGGGTCCAGGACACCAGGTTTTCATCCTGGCGGCAGGGGTTCGAATCCCCTTGAGGGTACCATTTTAATACGGAGGGGTGCCCGAGTGGTTAAAGGGAGCAGACTGTAAATCTGCCGGCGATGCCTACAAAGGTTCAAATCCTTTCCCCTCCACCATTACTTTAAATATTTAAAACACCCGCAAAACGGGTGTTTTTTTATTTGTTATTTAATTTTACAAAATAAACAGACATACTTAATCTCTCAGATTATTAATTCTTATTTCCTGATCTTGATTAATAAACTCTACTTCTGCTATTTCCCCATTTCCAGCCCAGGGACCGTAAACTTCTCCATTTATTTTAGCTGTAATAGCATTTCCGTTTCCTATTTTTATATAAAGCCTTTGATCTACTTCAAATTCACGCTGATCTCCATCCTCTAAAATACCGCTAAATACATTTTCTCCATCGAGGTCTACAGAAACCCAAACTGTGTCAGCTGCAGAAAAAAGTAGCGTGTTGTCAAAATCAGCCACAGTCTCTTCTTCAACTGAACCAGCTGCAGTTTCAGACTCATTAGCATCTAATTGAGTTCTTTCTGTATTTTGAACCTCTTCCTCTTCAACCTCAGATTCAACATCCACAGCTGCTGAATCATTTCTTTCCTTTCCACTCTCTGTACTCTCTGTTTTTTCTGATATAATTATTTCATTAATTTGATTTTGTTCCTGAGAGTTTAAACCATTCAATTCTTGAAAATTATTTTGCTCAATTATTTCCGTATTTTCTTCTGTAAGAATATCTGAATCAAATGAATCAAATAAGTTGTCAGTCAATTCATTTTCGAAAGAATCATCATTAAATATTCTCAAACTGGAATCTAAATCTTCTTCTGAATTAACAGCATTTTCTTTATCTATTTCCTCTTCAGCTGCTGAAGCTGAATCATCATTATTTTCCACTTCTAAAAGTTCTGATTCTTCTTCTATATTCTCCTGAATGCTGTTCTGCTGATTTAATAATCTTATTTCAGAATTGTTAACATATTGATAAGTGTAAACTGCAGCAGCACCTAAAAATAGTAATAATAAAATAATAAAAATAATTTTTAATGGATTTTTTTTATTATGATTCTGATTACTGCTGGACACTTTAGTTCCGTTTAAATAATCTTTTTGTAAGTTGCTTTCTTTTTCTTCTTTGATATTTAAAATCGGGTAATTTTCAAGTAGAGCCTGATAATTAATATCTACTTCTCTTGCATAACCCTTTATAAAAACCTTTAAATAAACATTTCCGGGTAATATATCAAAATTGTTTTCTTCAATTGCTTCTAGATATTTTTTTCTAATTTTGGTTTCTTCCTGAATATCATCTAAGCTTAAACCTTTTTCCTGTCTGGCTTTCTTAAGTAATGTACCCAGTTCAAGTTCCATTTCTTCCAATTTATTGTCCTCCTTATGCACTAGTGCACTGCTGCAGCTTTTAATATTTATTGGTTAATTTACTTAAAATTCAAAGTAGATAAACACTATTTATTATTATAACATACTTTAGTAATAAATTTAATCTTTTTCAATGTATTTTTTATTTTAGAGCGCAAATAAAACAGGGACAGCATTAAAATACTGTCCCTGTTGGAAGATCACATTTTTTTATTTTATTACTTCTCACCTTTATAATAAGGCTCTCCAGAAGCAGCTGGTGGAACTGATTTACCAAAGAAACCAGCCAGTACAATTAAAGTAAGGACATAAGGTATTGCACTGATTAATTCTGAAGGAATAAACGGAAACTCAACCCGAACAGCAATTGCCTCAGCAAATCCAAAAAGCATTGCAGCACCAAAGGCACCAAAAGGATGCCACTTACCAAAGATCATAGCCGCCAGAGCAATAAAACCACGGCCAGCTGACATTTCCCTAACAAAGGCACTACCATCACCTATTGAGAGATGTGCTCCAGCAAGACCAGCTAAAATTCCACTGATTAAAACACTAATAAATCTCCATTTATTAACATCAATCCCCAGTGTATCAGCTGCTGCGGGATGCTCACCAATTGAGCGAATCCTCAGTCCCCAGTGGGTCTTAAAGAAAATAAACCAGACTATAGGAACTAAGATTATTGCTATATAAGTAATTGGATTAAATCTTACATCAAATAATCTAAAAGCAGGGAGACGATTAACCATTGGTGATGTTCCCTTAACACCAAATAATACCTGGAGTAAGAAAATTGTAATTCCGGAAGCAAAAATATTAATACCTGTACCTACAACAATTTGATTAGCTTTAAAGGTCACACAGACAAGTGCAAGAATTGCCGCAAATGCCAATCCAGCAACCATCGAATAAACTACACCAATCCAGGGATTACCTGTGCTCGCACTTCCATAAACCGCTGCAAAAGCACCAAATAACATCATTCCTTCTAACGCAATATTAACAACACCGGATCGCTCAGAGAAAATACCTCCTAAGGCTGCTAGAATTAAAGGAGTAGCAAAGCGAAAACTAGCAAGGATTAGTGAAAGAGAAAATATTTGTTTTAAAGTTTCCATTATTCAACCCCTCCTTTTGCTTTTCTTTTTGCAAGATAAACTTTAAAGACCTGGAGGGCTGCAACAAAGAAGATTACTAAAGCCTGAATCAGCATTACAATTTCAGATGGAATACCTGAAAACTGCATTTCTAAACCACCCTGTGCCAGTGCTCCAAATAAAATACCACCTAAGATAACTCCAATTGGATGAGTCTGTCCGATTAAGGCAACAGCAATTCCTGTAAAACCATAACCAGCATCCATACCCTGCATAAAGCTGAAGTGAGTACCAAGTACTTCTCCAACTCCGGCTAGACCAGCTACAGCACCACTGATGAACATAGCAGTTATTATACCTTTGCTGGCATTAATACCACCATATTCTGCTCCATCAGGATTAAAACCAACTGCTCTCATCTCATAACCAAGTGTTGTTTTAAATAATAAATACCATAAAATAACTGCTGCAATCAGAGCAAGGAAAAAGTTGAGATGAATTCTGATAGCAGGACTGCTTAACAAATCAGATAAAGGCAAATCTTCAAGAAAAGAATACTTATTCATATTATTAAAATTAAACATTGCTGCTGACTTCATAATTCTAGGTGTAGCCGGACGACCGGTATCTCGAAAAAGATTAATTCCATAATTAATAGTTAGTGCAATTGCAATATGATTTAACATAATTGTTGCAATAACCTCATGTACATCCATTTTAGCCTTTAAAAAACCCGGCAGACCACCCCAGAGTCCACCAACAAACATTCCAGCAATTATCGCAAATGGAAGATGAATAAAAGCTGGTAAAGAAGTAAAATAAAAACCAACAACTCCTGCTGTAAAACCACCCATTAATAGCTGTCCTTCAGCTCCAATGTTAAAAAGCCCGGCTCTAAAAGGAAGAGCTACAGCAAGCCCGGTTAAAATCAGTGGAGTTGAGCGCCAGAGGGTGTTGGCAATTGCTCTAAAACTTCCAAAAGATCCTATGTAAAGAGCAGAATAGGCATCCAGAGGAGATTTATCAGTTAGAAAAATAAATAAAGTACCTACAATTAATGCAACAACTATTGATAATAAAGATAAACCTAGATCAGTTAAAATAGATTTTATTTTGTCTGAGTAGTTATTCATTTCCTTCACCTCCTGCTTCAACTTTAGAACCAGTCATTAATTTACCGAGTTCTCTCTCATCTGTTTCTGAAGCTTTTAAAACATCAACAATTTCTCCTTCAAAAATAACTGCAATTCTATCACTTAAAGATAATACTTCGCTTAATTCTGCTGAAACTAATAAAACACCGGCTCCATTGTCGCGTCGGTCTATAATCTGTTTATGGATGAATTCGATTGAGCCAACATCTACTCCCCGAGTCGGCTGAGAAGCAATTAAAAACTCAGGATCATGCGAAAATTCTCTGGCAACAATTAATTTTTGCTGATTACCACCAGATAAATTTTTTGCTTGAGATTCCATTCCACCACCGCGAACATCATATTTTTCTATTAAATCCTGTGTATATTGAGCCACATTATCATAATTCATAATTCCATTTTTAGAAAATGGCTCTAAATCATGATACCCCAGAATAATATTTTCTTTCAAATCAAAGTCCATAATTAGACCGCGTTTTTGTCTATCTTCTGGTATATGAGCAACCTTTTCTCTTTTAATCTCACGAGCATTATATTTTGTAATATCTTTACCGCGCAGCTCAACTTTACCACTTTCAATTTTTCTGAGTCCGGTTATAGCTTCTACTAATTCTGACTGACCATTACCCTCAACACCAGCGATACCAAGAATTTCACCTTTGCGGACTGAAAGTGATATATCCTTTACAGCAGGAATATTTCTGTTATCTTTTACATTTAATTTTTCAACACTAAAAATTTCATCACCAGGTTTTGCTTCCGTTTTTTCTACTTCTAATAAAACCTGACGCCCTACCATAAGCTCAGCCACATCTTCCTTTGTTACATCTGCAGTTTCAACAGTATCAATACTCTTTCCACTTCTCAAAACTGTAATTCGATCAGAAATAGTTTTAACTTCTTTTAATTTGTGGGTAATAAAAATAATAGTTTTACCCTGTTCTTTTAAAGAACGAAATATATCAAATAATTCATCAATTTCCTGAGGAGTTAAAACCGCGGTTGGCTCGTCAAAAATTAATAACTCTGCACCTCTGTAAAGAGTTTTAATAATTTCAACTCTCTGCTGCATACCAACAGAAATATCTTCAATTTTAGCCTCAGGATCAACAAAAAGACCATATTTATTTGAAATATCCTGAACTTCTTTTTTGGCAGCTTTTTGATCCAACATTAAACCACTGCGGGGCTCATTACCAAGTACTATATTTTCTGTTACAGTCAGTGGATCAACTAACATAAAATGCTGATGAACCATTCCGATCCCTAATTTAATAGCATCTTGAGGCCCGTTTAATTTGATTTTATTACCTTCATAAAAAATCTGGCCGCCATCTGCCTCATATAGTCCATATAAAACGTTCATCAAAGTTGTTTTACCTGCACCATTTTCTCCAACAAGAGCATGAATCTCACCCTTTTTAATTGATAAATTAACATTATCATTTGCTTTAACACCTGGAAATATTTTAGTTATATTCTGCATATCTAAAATATAATTATCTTCCCTGGGCATGATTATTCCTCCCTAAATATACTAGAAATTAATGGGGCTCTGCTGGAAAGCAGAGCCCTTTAGTTGAATATAATTTGTGCTGCTTATTAAAGGTTTTTAGGTCTGCCAGTTTCTCCCCAGTTTTCAACTTCAATTTCACCATTGATAATCATTTCTTTAATTTTGTTGATTCGATCTGCATGAGGAGCAGTAACTTCTTTTTTCATCTCTTTAATTGTTTCTAATTCTTCTTCAGTAATTGTGCCATTTTCATATGCTTTAATTACTGGCTGACCAACCTCAGTTAAACTTGTTAGATCAACACCACCATCAGCTAAGGTGAAGTACAAGTTGTTTCCACCCTTGTAATTACCTTCAACTACAGATTTAACTGTATCAAATACAGCGTTATCTACCTTTTTAAGCATACTTGCAATTACATGACCTGGAGCAATATAGTTCTGGTTGGAGTCAACACCTATTGCATAAATATCTTCTTCTTCAGCTGCCTGGAAGACACCAGTTCCTGTACCACCTGCAGCATGATAAATTACATCTGCTCCATCATCAATCATACCAAGAGCAATTTCACGACCTCTAGCTGGATCTCCAAAGTCGTCAGCGTACATGCTCTGGATTTCAATATCTGGATTTATATATTTTGCACCCTGATAAAAACCACCTTCAAAACGATGGATCAGTGCAAAATCTACTCCACCAACAAAACCAACATTACCATTTTCACTTGTTAGAGCTGCAAGTGCACCAGCAAGGAAAGAACCTTCCCATTCAGCAAAGTTTAAAGTAACAATGTTATCTGGAACATTCTCAAATGTCTGATCAACATGAGCAAACTTTGTCTCAGGATATTCACTGGCAACAGTTCTTAAACTATCTGCCATCTGAAATCCTACACCAATAACTAAATCATAACCTCTGGAAGCAAAGCGTCGTAGTGCTGTTTGGTCTTCAGAAGGATCTGCTGGCTCAATGTAATCAAATGAAATACCAAGTTCTTCTTCGGCTCTCTGCAGACCTCTGTAAGCTGCATCATTAAAGGAAAGATCTCCTAAACCACCAGTAGATAAAACAATACCTACTTTAACATCTTCCTGAGCTGCTGCAGGTCCTGCTGCAAAAACAACCATCATAACAAAAGCAAAAACAATAGCTAAACTTAAAACTTTTTTCAAAATAATGACCCCCTCATATATTTTTTAATGGTACCAAAATTTGTGAATTGCAATTATAATATAACATTTTTATCTTATATTTGCAACATAAAACACTTCAATTTTAGTCAATTGTTCCAAAATTAACTATATTAAAAATTTAATATTTATCTGCTTCTTAAGACTTTAAACTGGAACTGGTCACTTCTAAAATAATTTTTTGAATAAAGAAACAATCTTTCTTGATTATCATAATGCATCTGTTCTAAAAGCAGAATAGGACTGTGTTTCTTTACATTTAATTTTTCCATTAATTTATCTTTGGCAGTAACAGGAATGATTTCTGCTACAGCATATTTGATTTCTAAGTCATATTTATTTTCCAGCAGATCAAATAAAGAATGACTAAAATCATCATCTATATCAATTGGAAAAAGATTGGTATTTAAATAATCAATACAAAAAACAACCGGCTTCTGATCTGCAGTTCTAACCCGCTGCAGTTTTAAAATTTCTTCGTTTTCTTTAATGTTCATTTTTAGAGCAAGATGTTTCTCAATCTTTTCTTTTGAGATCTCCAGAGCTCTTGTTCCCGGGGTGAATCCCTCATTTTTAATTGTATCTGTTACACTAAATAATTCCTCAATACCTCTTTTAAAACGGGGAATTGGTTTAGAAATAAAAGTTCCTACACCTTGACTTTTGATGATTTTACCTTCCTTTTCCAAAACTCTCAGTGCTTCTCTTAAACTTGCCCTGCTGACATCTAACTCTTTTGCAAAAGCCGTTTCTGAAGGAAGTTTATCACCTGCCTCATAAATTTCCTGATCAATTAAGTTTTCAATGTGTTCCTTAATCTTTAAATATAGTGGTCTCTTATCATGTTTTAGTATATCCAAATTCCCAGTCCACCCCTCCTTTCTTCAGACGTCTTACCTGTCTGACAACTAACTAAATAGTATCACAATTCAATTTTTTTGTCAAGATTTTAACTTTTTTGATCTTCGGTTTCAGCTTCTTGATTTTCATATTCACCGTTCAATATTGCTTCCAGATCATCTTCTTTTACCAGAACCTCCCGAGGTTTACTGCCTGCATAAGGACCAACAATTCCATCCTCTTCCATAGTATCAATCAAACGAGCCGCACGAGAATGACCAATATGAAGCCTCCGCTGCAGCATAGAAATTGAAGCTCTGTATTTAACTACCAGTTTAACTGCTTCCTCGTACAATTCATCCTGCTCATCATCAATTGATAATTCAACTTCTTTGATGTCATCTTTTTCAATTTTATATTCTGCGGTTGCCTGATTTTTAACAAAAGAAGTAATTTCCGAAATCTCCTGATCTGTCAAAAAAGCACCCTGAATTCTCTGCGGCTTCTGCATCCCCACAGGTGCAAATAACATATCTCCTTTACCGAGCAGTTTTTCTGCCCCTCCCATATCCAGAATCGTCCTGGAATCTGTAGCTGAAGAAACAGCAAATGAAATTCGACTTGGAATATTAGCTTTAATTAAGCCGGTAATTACATCAACCGAAGGCCTCTGAGTCGCAATTATCAAATGAATCCCGGCTGCTCTTGACATCTGAGCTAAGCGGCAGATATTATCCTCTACCTCATTAGCTGCAACCATCATTAAATCGGAAAGCTCATCAATAATTACTACAATATAGGGCATCTTGTCCTCCGGATCATCAACCTGCTTATTATAGGACTCAATTCCTCGGCTGCCGGTTTCAGAAAAAAGATCATAGCGATTTTCCATTTCTTCTACTACCAGTTTTAAAACATTGGCTGCTTTTTTGGGATCAGTAACAACAGGTGTAATTAAATGGGGCAGCCCCTGATAGATATTTAGTTCAACTTTTTTGGGATCAACAAGCAGCAGTTTAACCTCTTCTGGAGTTGCCCGATATAGAATGCTGCTGATTAAAGTATTGATACAGACACTTTTACCTGAACCAGTAGCTCCAGCAACTAATAAATGAGGCATCTTAGCCAGGTTAAAGACTGCTGTATCGCCATCAATTCCCTTACCTAAAGCCAGGGTCAGTTTATCTTCAGCTTTTTGAAATTCTTCGGAGACAATTACATCCCGAAAAGATACAGTAATATCATTGCCGTGAGGGACCTCAATCCCAACTGCTGCTTTACCAGGAATAGGTGCTTCAATTCTGACATCTCTAGCTGCTAAAGCAAGTGCAATATCATCAGATAAATTAACAATCTTGCTGACCTTTACCCCTGTAGCTGGCTGGATCTCATAGCGGGTAATTGTTGGTCCGTGGTTAACATTAATCACTTTAGCTTCAACCCCAAAACTGTTTAAGGTTTCTTCCAATAACTCACTTTTATTTGCTAGTTTAACCTTCTTCTTACCCGAATCATTTAATAAAGAAATTCCAGGAAGTGTGTAATCACCGTGTTTTTCTCCCTGATCTTTAACATCTTTAGATTGATCTTTGGTAATATCAAAGTCCTCAGTAATTTCCCTATCGTTTGCTGAAGCTGCTGTTTTTTCTTTTTCTTTATTTTTGGAATTTTTACCTTTAGAATTTTGCTTCTCTTCATCTTTTTTAGTATTACTTTGAGTCATACTGGGATTAATAGAATTTGATTTTTCTAATTCTTTATCTTCATTTTCTTTTGCAAAAGTTTCTGCTTCAGCAGCTGAGCGTTTTTTCTCTTTTCGTTTCTTATTTTTTCTTTCAGCTTTTTTTGCTCTGGCTTCTTTAATTCTGGCAAAAAGATTTAATCTGCCAAAAGAAAGATTACTAAAAAAACTTTTAATT
>NZ_QBLR01000102.1:2500-11908 GCF_003070835.1 Halanaerobium sp.
CCAATCCCTCCGAAGAAGCCCAATGGTATTGAAATTACTAACGCACATGGACAAGATATAACTAAGAACACTAAGGCTCGATATATCCATGTAGAGAAAGTTGCACCGGGGATCACCAATGGAGGTATGATTGCTAAGGCTAATGCTCCAAAGACTACAATCGGAGTATAGAAACGGGCAAATTTTGTTATAAATTTTTCTGCAGGAGCCTTCCTACTGCTGGCATTCTGAACCAGATCCAAAATTTTAGATACAGTTGAATCACCAAAATCCTTTGTTACCTCTATTGTCAAAACGCCATTTTTATTAATGAATCCGCTCAATGCATCGTTTCCTGGCTCGAGTTCACGAGGAACAGATTCCCCTGTTAACGCTGCAGTGTCAACCATTGAGTTTCCTTCTATAACCTTGCCATCGAGGGGAACTTTTTCTCCTGGCTTAACAATAATGATGTCACCTATGTTTACCTCTTCAGGAGATACTTTCCTGATCTCATCGCCAACTTTAAGATTTGCATAGTCAGGACGAATATCCATCAAAGCACTTATTGATTTTCTGGAGTGACCTACAGCTATATCCTGAAACAATTCACCTACCAGATAGAACAGCATAACTGCTACACCTTCTGGATACTCTCCAACGAAGAAAGCACCAATGGTAGCAATACTCATCAAAAAATGCTCACTGAATACCTGACCGCGGGCAATACCTTTTATTGCTCTTAAGACAACCTCTCCACCAACTATGATATAACTAATAATAAACAAGGTAAGCTCAAGCCAATTTTGGAAATTAAAGATGATTCCCACGGCAAATATTGCTCCACCGACCACAAGTCTTATGATTTCTTTTTTGTTGACACCTTCTTCTTCCTCTTCGTTATTTTCGTTTATTTTGGTCTTGGAGTTATTCTCCTCAAAAATGACCTTTACATCTGGCTCTATTTTCTTTACTATGCCTTCAATCTTCTCATTTAACTCAGAGCGGTAGACTTTCGGACTTATTTCCAGTGTTAGTTTCTTCGAAACAAAATCTACTGCAGCAAATTCAACTCCTTCTAGACCGCTTATTTCTTTTTCCATTTTAGCTGCACAATTCGCGCAGCCAAGTCCTTCAAGCATTACTATGCTTTTGTTCACCTTTTTCTTCTCTGCATCAACTATTTTAACATCCGGCTCAAGTTTATTTACAATGGATGTTACTTCTCCAAGAATTTTACCAAATTCCTTTTTATCGACCGCTTCAATTGTCAGCTTCTTAGATACAAAATCAACGGTCGCACTATTTACTCCTTCAAGGTTTTGTGTTTGAGCTTCAATCTTTGCAGCACAATTCGCACAGTCAAGTCCTTCAAGTATTAATACTTTTTTATTGCTCTTGTTAACGGATTTTTCTTTCACTACCACATCCGGTTCGTGCTTGTGCACTATGGTTTTAACTTGCTGTAATGTATTCTTATACTCTTGCTCTGATTCAGTTTCTAAAGTCAATGTCTTGTTCATGAAGTTCATATAGGCTTTGACTCCATTTAATTTATTAACCTCATCTTCAATTTTAGCTGCACAATTTGCGCAATCTAAACCTTCTAAAATTACTTCCTTCTTTAACATTACTGACCCTCCTTTACTTACTTTCTTCTGAAATATGAATTAATCCCTGGTCAAATATTTGCTTTACATGTTCATCTTCAAGAGAGTAGAATACAATCTTTCCTTCTCTTCTGCTCTTTACTAGTTCAGCCTGCTTTAAGACTCTTAGCTGATGTGAAATTGCTGATTGGGTCATATTTAATAAGAATGCAATATCGCAAACGCACATCTCTGATTCATCTAATGCCCAGAGTATCTTAATTCTTGTTGAATCTCCAAAAACTTTAAATAGTTCTGCTAGATCATATAGAGTTTCTTCTTGAGGCATTTTTTCTCGCACTTTATTTACAATTTCCTCATGTATTACATCACAGTCGCATCTTTCAATTGGTTGAATTTTTTTTGCCATATTTATATCACCTCCTTATCATTCAATTGAACACTTGAATAAGTTTTCATATATATTATAAACCTCAATTCTCCGTTTGTCAATAAAAACATATGAGTAATTGTTCAAGTGTGTTTATCTTTTAGCTTTAAGGTCAAGACCGCCACCTCTAAGCGCAGCGTAGGTGGGTTTTAATCAGGTGGAGTAGACTCTCCATCTGATTCCCCGATGTTTCAGCTTGCTGAAACGAGTTCACTTATTAGATTATCCCCAAGTATAAATAGAAAAGAACCGCCCATCAAGAAGTATTTCTCCTCAATCGGCGGTCAAATTCGTTTTATTTTTCTATATCAATTTCTACACCAGATTTAAATTCAATAGTTAGTTTATCATCATAGACCGTTATTTTCTCTATAAGTCTCCTTACTAGTTGCTCATCATACTCCTCAAGGAGGATGGATTATTCATTAATGAATTTTTCCATATCTTCTAGCCTTTGCTTGGAGCCCTTTTTGCCAGCTTCTTCTGCTAAAGCCTTATGCCTTTCCTCTCTGAGCCTGTAAATCTCATCGGCTATATCGTTATAATCTTCTTTGGAATTGGCCAGCCTCAAAAGGTCTTTTTGTAATTCCTCTAGCTTTTTATCTATCTCGGAAACAATATTATTGTCCGTTTCACTTATCACTGTTTCTATATTTTCCTTTAAGGTAATCAAAAAGTCATCTTTTTGCCCAAGTAGCTTATTAATTGCATCCACCGTAGCTAAGCCTATCATGTCCTCTTGTACAGTTCGAGAATGACAAGCTAACCCTGTATTCTCAAGCCTACTGACACATCTCCAAACAATCGATTTTTTGCCTCTGTTATTCCAATGAACTCTACGGTATATTTCACCACACCGTTTGAAACTGCGACTTTTTGCACGAAGCCCCACGCCCGTTTCCGGGGCGAAAAGTGGTAGAGATTTAGACCCCCCTACCCCAGAAACTGCAGATAATCTCAAAAGTTAAGTAATTCTTTAGTTTTCATGAGATTTTTTGCATCTATTTAAAGCCGTTAATCGGCATAGTTTTCAAATTTGAGTATTAACCCTTTTCTAGAAAAGAGGCGAGTGTTTTAATTTATCTGTCAGTCAAGCGAATGATCTGACAATTTGCTGTTATTCTATCTAACAGAGTCTGGCAAAGATGTTTGTCTTCCACTGCATCTAACCATGCAGATATTTCACGATTGGTAATAAAAATGATACTTCTTGTTTCATTAAGAAAAGTAACTGCTCGATAAAAAGCCTGCAACTCTGAGCTGGTTGGTTCTAGATAAAATACATCATCAATAATAATCAAGTCGCATTCCCGCATATAGGAGAAGGTTGCTCCCGCTTTTGGGTTTATATCTTTGTTCTCTACAATAGATACAAAAGTGTCAATGGATGTATAGTAAGTTTTATGTCCATTGTCGATCACTGTTTCTCCAAGATGAACTGCAAGACTAGTTTTGCCTGTCCCGCATTTACCAAGAAGAATAACGTTTTGTTCTTCATTGAGCCACGTCAGATGGGATAATTGTTTTATCTGCCATTCCAAACCTTTGTTTAAATTCGATAATTCAAATACCTTGTTGGGAAGTTTGCTTGCCCTTCTTAGCTTGATCTGCTTTTGTCTGGCTCGTATCTCTAGTTCTTTTTGTAATATCATCTGAAGATAATCTAGATTGGACAGTTTCTCATCATTCAAATCAATATATCCCCTGGCAATATTCCATAGATCTAGCTTCTTAGCCAACTCGCGAATTTCAGTTATATTAGCCATCGATTTCCCTCCTTATCTCCTTGCTACGTGTCAGATGGTTGAAATACTGTTGATTTGGTAAGAACTTCTTTGCTATCTGCTCACCATGCTTATACATTATGTAAGCCAAAAGTTCATAGGCATTGCAGCGTTCAGTCTCAATACAGTATCTTATCCCATCAAGCATTTGCTCCATCGAATAAAACTTCGTCATGCGATTTAAGCGAATGCAATGGCTATTAAAATATTTTGGTTGTTCCTGTTCCATCCGCCGTATAAATTCCTGAGCGATTTCATGCTCTGCAAAATATTGTTTTATAAGAGCATGAGAAACCCTGTTTCTGTTATTATTTCCTTCAGGTTTGAATATCTGTCCAGTATCTTCTGTTGCTGGATACTTAGCTAATAATTCATTAGTATCAGTATCATAAAATAGAAGTATTTCACCATCATCCTCTATACGTATGCGTTGATATGCATCCATCACACCGACATCAATCTGATAACGATTCCCTTTATAGCTGACCACTCCATTGGAATCAAAGGATGCTACAGTACTTGATACCTCTGAATATGGTTTAACATGAATCAGCTGTTTTTGTTCTTCAATAAACATTTCTCGTGGCACTTTTCTAGTCACAGTATGAACTCTCCCGTTGCCTTCTCTATCCAACCATGCAAGAGCTGCACTGTTAAGACTGTCAATTCCGGTGTACATCCTTCCCTCTAGAAAACTTTGCTTGGCATATCCAATTACCTCTTCTACCTTGCCCTTACTCTGAGGGTCTCTTGGCCTGCATAATGAAACACTGTAGCCGATACGCTTTACATATTCTTCAAAGGCCGGTACGAATATGATATTCCCAAGATTTTCGCTTACTACATAGACCCGGTCAAGATCATATAGAATTGTCTGAGGACTTCCTCCAAAATACTGGAAAGCATAATTGTGAGCTTTTATAGCTGTATCGGTCGTGAAGGGATCCGGTGAAAAGTAAGCAAATTTCATTCTGCTATAACTCAGAACCATGCAAAAGAAATATACCCGCACAATTCTTCCATACATATCTTTAAGTTTATATTGACCAAAATCAGCCTGTGCTTCATATCCTGGTGGCGAGACTTCACGTGGTGAGATTTTCCGCTTACTGGTATGTTGATACCCGTGCTGTTCCCTTAGGGCCTTCATATAGCGATAAAAAGTAGCTCGTTTAACTTGTAAATCAGGAAAGGCTTCAATTAATTTAAGATAAATATTGGTATCTCGGATTTGTGGGCATATTTTCAATTGCTCTAATATGTACTGTCGATAATTATCCATATGATACTTTTCCTGCTCAGCTTCCCTAGCATAATCCTCTTTGCTCATATTCCAGTATTTACTGACAGAAGTATAGGTGATCCCCAGCGCTTTAGCAGTTTTGGTCTGGGCGAGTCCGAGTTCTTTGTATTCTTGGATTTTTTGGTATTGCTCGATACCAATCATGTTTTTCCTCCTTTAGTTTATTATTAAAGCTAGAATACATGTACCAACGCAAACATAGGCATCACCTCCCCGGATGCTTTTTCACTAAAATAAGGCTTTTGGGTCATTTACTGACTTCAAAAGCCTTATTTATAACTCAATATTAAATTATTATGTTAACATAGCGCTTATATATTTGGTAAGACAATAAATCTGGTATGTTCATATAAGTCGAATTTTTTGAAATATTGTTCTCCTTTAATATTTGTACTTTTATACAACAGATTAGCTCTTGAGTCAGTCTAGAAGATATCTAATTATCTCTCATATATACAATCTTGTATGGTGTACGGTCAGAACAGTAAATCATTATACATTCATACACCTTATCCAGCCCTTCTTGAGAAACTCTCTCTTCTCTTTTTTATCTAATACCTCCGAACAACTTTCCCAATCTATATGTTCAACTCCCATATTGTACCTATTCTCAAATGGATGTTTTTCGGGTACATTATCTATTATCTCAAGAGCCTTCTCTTGCTCTCCTATGGCTACATTTATCCATACATCTTCGAGAACATCTGGCAATTGTCCAAATACATTATATATATTTCTTAATCTCTGAGATAATAAGTTATGAACCCTGTCTTCTACTGAATCTTTATATCTCATATTATAGACAAAAATAGTATCATGCACTTGTCCAATCCTTTGTATTCTCCCTTTCCTTTGCTCTAATCTTGTAGGATTCCAAGGTAAGTCAATGTTAATTAATGACCCAAGAGTTTGTAGGTTTAAGCCTTCACTTGCAGAATCTGTTCCAACAAGTATCCTCAAGTCTCTACTTTTTACCATTGCTTTTAGTTCTTCTTTTTCTTTTCTCTTAAATACTCCATCTATAAAAATACCAGACTTATCTCCTCCTGCATACAAGCCTATAGTTTCTCCATCAAACTCCTTTGAAAGATTCTCAGCTATCCATTTTGCAGTATCAAAGTATTGAGAAAATATAATTGTACCTCTTTCAATCCAATTTTCATCTCGGAGTAACTCCACTGTTTTATCATACTTAGGGTCTGTAGCCTCACTGGTTTCAAGAGCTCTTACATACTTTTCTAATAGTTCTGTTTCCATAGGTGTAAGATTTTTTATATCAGATTCTATTTTAACTTCTTCTTCTTCATCTGATATCTCCTCCGATATTTCATCAAAGGATGTATTCCAACTATTCAACATTTTTAATCCTGTGTTTTTTCCTGCTTCTATAGAGCTTCCTATCCTCTTTAAAAGCAATGTTTTCAAAAAACCAGAGCTTTTTGACCTTTTTCCAAGTTCTATACAAAAGTCTTCAGCATATTCATATGCTTCTTTTAGGTAAGATGATAATACAAGAGCCTCATCATCATCTTCTCCTCTAAGGTCAACATCTATCCTCTTTAAATATGGTTCATTTGTTTCTGGATTTATAGTCTCTTCTAAGTATTTACGCTCTCTTCTAACAACATGTCTTATATAAGGATTATATTTTGCATAGAAGTCCCCAGTTAGTAATACTCCTATTCTCTGAGCTTCTCCCCTGGTTAGTTCTATAAATGATTTCTTATACACAAACTCATGGTCCTTCATACCTGCTTTCATTCTAAGGGAAGCAAATGTGGCATTTTCATGGGCTGGTGGAAAGGGGTTTCTTATCCATTCCCAATTTTCAGGATTAAAAAACTCCATTTTTTCTTTTCCCATGATTAGGTTTAAACTATAAGCAATTTTACTTCTCTTTCTCCAATAAGAAGAAGCACTTCCGAGAACACTATCATTCTTTTGGGATAATATATTCAGCAAATCCCATAGTTCTATTGGATACATTTGAATTGGAGTAGCTGTTGCAAGTAGCATACTTTTGGTTTTAGCTGATGCCTCTAATAAGAATTCATATAGATTATTAGGGTCAGGACTAAGGTGTTCCTTTCCTTCTCCTAAGTTCTTTCTTCTGGCCCTATGTGCCTCATCCACAATAATGCATTCATAATCCTTGCTTAATAGGTGTTCAATAATCGGTGACTTAGCAACAATTAGACCTTGAGATATGATACCTACTCTACGGGGACATTTTTTTATATCCTCTAATCCACGATTAGGATATTCAAAACCATTTTCATCTACCCAAACTTTACCATTCCATACAGCTGATGGCATATCTAATAGTGTATTCATTTCATCTTGCCATTGCCATATTAGGGTTTTGGGTACAATAATGAGTATAGGTTTATCTCCATACAGAGCCATTAATTGTGCTGACATAGCAAGTTGAATTGTTTTTCCAAGTCCTACTTGGTCTGCTAATATATATCTTGCACCATGGGATTTCTTATGGTCCCTAAAAGCTAAATCTACAAAGTATTTTTGATGCTCCCATAGTCCTAAGTGTTCTCTGTAAACAGGAGATTCCACTGCTGTACTTGGGACTTCTACATCATCTTTTTCTCTCCATTCTTCAACACTTTCTATAACTCTACGCTCCGAAATCCTTTTTATATCTTCTATTACAAAATCAGATAAGGGTATTGCTGATTTATCATTCCATAAGGCATCAAACTCTTCCTGAACCCAATCTACAGCTTCTTTAGAATCGTCTTCCCATACTAATTCATAATTTAAATCCCAACCAAATTTAGATTCATTTGCACTGCCTAAAAAAGATGTCTTAGAGCCATCTGTCATAGTAATTACCCCTGCTTTTCCATGAATAAGTCCAAACTTCTTATCAGGTAACACTCTCACTTCCATTTTTCCACTGGACAATAGTTCATATAACTTTTTAAACCTATGAGATGAACCTGGGAGTTCCTCAGGCTTAAAATCGCACCACTCTTTTCTCATGGCATTCTTAGCAAGTATAGCTGTTTGAACATCCCTTTCATCTAAGCCTGAATTACATATGACTTTAACTTTCCCTTCTATTTTTTCTATTTCTTCACCAGCTACTTCAAGAATTGAAGAACTAAAATATCCAGCTATTCTATCGTATGATTTAGCGTTTTTTAGCTTTTTATTTAGAAGAGAGCCTGATAAAGACTCTCTTCTTGAAGAATATCGATTAATCATAGATTGCACCCCTATACTCCATCATTTTTAAGTGCTTCTCTTAAAAGTCTCGCATTATAAGCGTGTTCCTTCCAATGTTCCATGTGTCCTATATATTCTATTCTTGATACAAAGTTCAATAGTTCTATCATTATAGGCTTCTTATACCAATATTCATTATTCTTTTGGAATGTAGATTTTAGATAAGTTAAGCCTTGAGCAGTGGAATTAGATTTACCAACTTCATTGATAGCTACTAATAGATGCCTTGCTATAGTAGAACCAAACCCTTCATCACCAATAAATTTCATCTTAAATTCAGAAGGTGTCATAAACCTTGCTGAATTGGCTCTAAAGCTTTGAAACATATTTGTATAATCTTTAACTCCAAATCCTCTTGCTAACTCCTGATAGTCACCAACTTTATATATATTGTTCATTTCAAGTTCTAAGCCTCTAACAAAGAATCTTTCTTCTTTAGATAAGTCTCTCCATATTAACTTATCAAACCCATCAGGAATTAAATAATCATAGGCTATATTTTGAGCCTTATTAATAAGCTCTTCTATAGGATTTTCTTCTTTACTGTCCCTTGGTTGACTTAGCCAATAAGGGATGTCTATACCTTCAATGTTCTTATAAGTCGTTATAACTTTAAGGGCAGCTGCATATGAAGCAAGAAGAAAATCTGCGTCATTGAAGTCTGGGTCTTCCTTATCATTTAAATCCTTCATAGAATCTATTATTGATTCTACCTCATCCTTGATTTCATCATATAGTTCGTCTCTATAGATTTTTTCTTCAGAAGTTTGTTTCTTTAAAGTTAATAAAACCGTTCCTGAGACATAGTTTCCTTGCTTAAGGCCACCAGATTCTGTTTCAGTAGATATGGTCCAGGCAGATATAACCCTTAACCCTGCTGACCAAAGTATCATTGCAAGTTCTGACCAAACTTTCACATCTTGATGGGTAAACATAACTACCTGTGTACCATTATCAGGCATATGATTAGATAAATTTTTATATATTTCTATCATATTTTCATTAAAACTTTGTCCTACTCCTCTTACTGCAAGGATTCTCTTAGAATCTGTATAC
>NZ_QBLR01000103.1:0-11884 GCF_003070835.1 Halanaerobium sp.
GACCGTGGTCCACAAGCTGAAAACGTTGTTAAGTTATAGAGTTTAAAACTGTATAAACTAAGACAACTTACCCCGTCCAGGGTTCTTGGGCGGGGTTTTATATATTTAAATATTTTTTAGGAGCATAATAAAATTATAAAAAATTTAAGCAGGAGGAGGATTTATTTTGGAAAACCCTGTTATTTTACAAACTTTTTATTGGGAGATGAATACTGGGAAATATGCAGAAGAATATCCAGAAGAAGCAGATTTGTGGCTTTTGCTGGCTGAGAAAGCTAAAGAAATAAGTGAAGCAGGTTTTGATTTGCTCTGGTTTCCGCCTGCAAATAAGGGTGCTGGAGGAGTTTTTGATGTAGGGTATGGAACTTATGATCTTTGGGATTTAGGAGAGTTTGATCAAAAAGGTTCTAAAAGAACAAAATATGGAACTAAAGAAGAACTTATGCAGGCTATAGCTGAACTGCATAAATATGACTTAAAATTGTTATATGATGCAGTTTTAGATCACCGAATGGGTGGTGATGAAAAAGAAAAAGTTAAGTTAAAAGATTGTTCTGATGCAGAAGTTTGGACAAAATTTAATTTTCCAGGCCGAAATGATAAATATAGTTCTTTAAAATTAGACTGGAGTTGTTTTGACGGTACTGATTGGAATGAGTTAACTAAAGAAACAGGTGAAATGCTTTTTAATACCAAAGAATGGGATGATTCTTTTGATGAAGATTTTTTAATGGGGGCTAACTTAGATTATCAAAATTCAGCTGTGCGCGAAGACACCATAAATTGGGGAAAGTGGATTATTAACGAAATAGGATTTGATGGTTTTCGCTTTGATGCTAGTAAACATGTAGATAATTCTATGATTCATGACTTTATAGAAGAAACAGATAAAGCTTCAGCTAAGGATTTATTTTATATTGGTGAAGCTTGGATTAATGATGTCGATACATTGGTTAATTATTTGGATGCTATAAATCATCCTAAATTACATGTTTTTGATTTTCCCCTACGAGAACGGTTTATCGAACTGATGCATGGTGATTTAGACATGCGTTGGTTAGGAGCAAAAGGCCTTGTAAATCGGCAAGGTTATAAGAGGAGAGCAATAACATTTATTGAAAATCATGACACAGAAAGAGATGCAGAAAATGAATATGGTACAGAAGCGATTGCACAGCGTAAGTTTCAAGCTTACTGCTATATTTTAATGCGCAGAGATGGTGTGCCTAAAGTCTTTTGGAAGGACTACCATCACTTTGGCTTAAAAGATGTTATTGATAAATTAATTAAAGCCCGTAAAAAGTTTGCTTATGGTGATGCTTATGAGAGTGAGTCAAATGATAAAAACACCTATTCTTATATTCGAAGTGGTGATCAAGACCATCCTGGCAGTGGTTTAGTAATGATGATTACTAAACATGAGCACGGAGAAATTATTGAAAAAACCGTTAATTCTGGTCAGCCGAATACGGAATACTATGATTACACGGGGAATATTGATGAAAAAGTAAAAACTGATAATGATGCGAATGGTCAGTTTAAGGTCAAGGGAACTGCTGAAAAAGGTTACTCTGTCTGGGTTGCAGTTGAATAAGAATTGTGAATAAGAATAGAATTCAATAATTAATGCAGGAAAAAAACCGGTGGATGAAGAACTTATATAAGTAAGGGTTTATAAAACTTGAATTGCCTTTTTTTAAGTGAATTCATAATTAAATCATGCTTTAATGTGATAAAATATTCAAAGTTGACAACAATACTAAAGATTGATATAATTTTTAAAAATATTACTTCAGTGATCAACAATAAATTTTTTTTAATAGAAAGAGGATGGAGGAAGAGCATGTACCCGAAAATTTTGATTACATCTTTTAAAGTACCAACAGAAAAAATGGGAGAGCAGTATAGTTTAGAAGGAGTAGAATTTTCTTTAGTTACTCAAGATTATTCTGAATCATTGAGTATGGCTGGTGCAATACCTTTAATTATGCCTTATCTTGAATCAAGAATTAATGATGAAAAATATATTCAAGAAGTCTTAGATGAGGTAGACGGTGTTATTTTGCCCGGTGGTAGCGATGTTGACCCTGCTTTATATAATTCTTATCCTGAGAAAAATTTAGGTAATATCTCTCCTGAAAGAGATTTATGGGAATTGAAAATTTTGGAGATGGCCTTAGAGATGGGAAAACCTATTTTAGGAATCTGTCGCGGCTTTCAGCTAATAAATATTTATTATGGTGGCTCCTTGAAAGTAGATGTTTGTGGTAATAATGATGAAAGTAAAATTCCGCATATGGCTCTAATGGTTCCGAAATATTATAAAACTCACAAGCTTGAGATAAAGGAAAATACTCGCCTTGCTAAAGTTTTTGCTGGCGATAAGGTTGCAGTTAATTCTTATCATCATCAGGCAGTAGATAAAGTTGGTGATGGGCTGACAGTTTCTGCAGTTGCACCAGATGGTTTTGTCGAGGGGGTAGAAGATACTGATTATCCATATCTAGTTGGTGTACAGTGGCATCCTGAAATGATGGCTGATAAGGACCCGATCCAGTTGAAGTTATTTAAAGATTTTGTTGATTTTGTAGATAGTTCTAGAGAATAAAATATAACAGAGTATTATAAGGAGGAAGTATAATGAAAAATAAGTTTTTAGTTTTATTATTGATCTCATTATTTATGGTTTCAGCTTTTTCAGCTGTGCAGGCACAGGAAACAGAAAGCTTTGTAATGGGGATAGAAGATGAGGTAAGTAATCTTGATCCAGGGGAAACAACTATTTCTGTTAATGAAAGAGTCGCATCATTACTTTTTGATGGGCTTGTAGAATATGGTGAGGCTAACAAAATAGTTCCTGGCATCGCAAAAGATTGGACTATTTCTGATGATGGATTAGAATATACTTTTGAGTTAAGAGAGGGAGTATTATTTCATAACGGAGAAGAGTTGACTGCTGAAGATGTTGAATATACTTATCAGCGCATTTTAAATCCTGATTATGGTTCTGGTTTAAAATCTAAAATAGAATCAGTTGAAGCAATTGAGGTTATTGATGATTACAAAATTAAATTTACTTTAAAAGAACCTTATTCTCCATTTATTTTAGCCATGACTTTTGGTATTATTCCTAAAGATTACGCAGAAGAAATTGGTGATGAAGAACTCGGCCGTAATCCAGTAGGTGCTGGACCATTTAAAATGGAAGAGTGGGATGCTGGGAATCAGATAGTTTTAACAGCATTTGAAGAACATTGGAATAAGGTTCCAAATATTAAAGAATTAGTTATTAGATCTATTCCAGAATCTGCAACTCAAGCGATGGAATTACGCAGTGGAGGCATTGATTTTGGTGTTAACTTAGATGTTGGTCAGTTGGATTCTTTTACTGAAAACCCTGATTTTCAGGTTAAATCAGCTGCCGGAGCTGGTATTAATTTCTTAGGCTTTAATTTCGAAATGGAACCTACACATGAGCGGAAATTTAGAGAAGCTGTAATTCAAGCTGTCCCATTTGATCAAATAATTCCTCAGATATTTGGTATTTTAGGCGAAAGAGCTTATTCTATGTTGCCACCTACATTATGGCCTGAGGATAGAGACTTCTTAAGGGACAATGCTGTTGGATTTGATCCCGAGGCTGCTGCCAGAAAGTTTGAAGAATTAAAGGCAGACGGTGTTCTCCCGGCTGATTATATAGCTGAAATTTATGTTTCAAATAGTCGCCCTAATCAAGTTAAGACAGCTGAAGCAATGGTAACTGCTTTAAACCAAGCAGGCTTAAAAGCTGAAGTTAATGCAATGGAGTTTGGAACAATGTGGGATATGCTGGGCCGTGGTGAAATTGGCATGTTTTTCTTAAGATTTGTTTCAGATCCAGACCCAGATTATTGGCTATATAGATTCTTCCAATCTGAAGGTGCTCTAAATAGAGCTCAATACCAGGATGAAGAAGTTGATCAGTGGTTAGAAGAAGCAAGAACTATCTCTGACCAGGCAGCAAGAGAAGACCTTTATAAGAAAGTATTGCGAAAAGTATTAATTGAGGATCTTGTTTTCCATCCACTTGCACATTCTACACAAATCTATGTTATGCAGGATAATGTAAGAGAGTTAGAACCAGGAAATTCTCTTTTAATTCCTTTGGTTACCCCAACAGCTAACGTTTATAAAGAATAAATATAGATTCTAGGAATCTGTCGTTTTAAAATAAAGATAAACTATCTTAAATTACTATGCAGATAGCATTGACTATCTGCATAGTCTTTTTAGAAAGAGGTGAACAATTTGTTTGCTTATATCATTAAAAGATTACTCTGGTTAATTCCAGTTGTAATCGGTGTTTCCTTAATATTATTTGGGATTATGCAGCTTGTTCCTGGTAATCCAGCGGCTATAATGCTGGGAACTAATGTGACTCCAGAAGCTATAGAAGCTTTGAATGAAAAATTCGGATTTAATGAACCCTTTCATGTTAGGTATTTTTTAATGTTAAAAAATTTTTTAACAGGAGAACTTGATTCTATTTATTATGGTGATAAGGTTATTAATATAATCGGTAGGAGGATGACAGCTACAATTGAACTAGGAACACTTTCGCTAATAATTGCTGTCTTAATTGCGATACCAACTGGTGTAATTGCTGCGGTTAAGAAGGATTCACTATTTGACTTATTAAGTATGTTTATTGCCACTGTTGGTATTTCAGTACCTGCTTTTTTTACAGGGATTATTTTTATTTATTTATTCTCAGTATACTTTCAAATATTTCCCTCTTCGGGATATGGTGGTAGGATATGGACTTTAAATGGTATGAAACATTTAATTTTGCCAGCTTTTTCATTGAGTACGGTTATGATTGCCAGCACAAGCCGTTTAACTAGATCATCAATGCTTGATATTATGAAAGAAGATTACTTAGTAACTGCAAGATCAAAAGGGGTTGCTGAGAAGGTAATTATTTTAAAACATGCTTTTAGAAATGCTTTGATTCCAATTATCACTAATATTGGAAACCAATTAGCTATGATGTTTGGGGGAGCTATTTTAATTGAGTCAGTATTTGCCTGGCCTGGGGTAGGAAGGCTTGCAGTTAAAGCAGTTGAGTTTAGAGACCAACCCTTAGTTTTTGGCTCAATTCTAATTTTATCAATGCTCTATGTTGTAGTGAATCTTCTGGTAGATATAATATATGTTTTTATTAATCCACGTATTAGCTACAAATAGTAGTAGAATTGGGGTGTTAAAATTTGAAAAAGAAAGTTATTTTATTTATACTATTATTGATTCAAATATATGTAAATTATAAGAATTGGTTGATAGAAGGCAAAATTTGGAGCAGTTGGGAATATAAATTGGCTACGATATTTTCAGTAATTATTTTAATTACTCTTTTGCTGCTTCTATTTAAAACTAGTATCTTTCTTAAATTTAAAGAAAATGATCTTTATGTCAAAACGCTCAAAGAATTCAATAGAGGTTATGGTGGTAAAATAGCTATTTTAATTCTTGCTTTAATTTTTTATGCAGCCTTTATGGCTCCTTTTATTGCACCGCATTCGCCAACTGAAATTGATTACAGCAATATGACATATTCAGCGCCTTCTTTAGAACACTGGTTTGGAACTGATGATTTTGGCAGGGATATGTTTTCTCGAGTTCTTTATGGTGCAAGAATAGCTTTGGGAGTTGGTTTTGCAGCAGTTTTGGTAAATGCCAGTTTAGGAGTCACTTTAGGACTGATGGCTGGTTATTATGGTGGTAAGGTTGATATGATTATCATGCGTTTGGTGGAAATTTGGAATTCTATTCCGTTCATTTTACTGGCACTTGCTATCATTTCTGCTCTAGGAAAAGGTGTTTTTAATATTATAATTGCTGTTGGAGTTACAGGTTTAATTAATTTCTCCAGGTTAACTCGTTCTATAGTTTTGCAAATCAAAGAAAAAGAATATGTAGCAGCAGCAAAAGCTTTAGGTGCCAGTGATTTTAGAATTTTATATCATCACATTTTGCCAAATTCTATTTCGTCTTTGATAGTTCTTGCCACTTTGAGAATAGGAATTTCTATTCTTGTAGTTGCTGGCCTTAGTTTCTTGGGCTTAGGAATTCAACCGCCAACTGCTGCCTGGGGAACTATGTTGAATCGTGGGCAGGAATATCTAATTCAGGCGCCCTGGATGTCGATTTTCCCTGGTCTGGCTATTATAATAACTGTTTTAAGCTTTAATCTTTTGGGGGATGCATTGAGAGATGCTTTAGATCCACGTCAACTGGATTAGTTTTGAAAGGAGTAGAATTAATTTATGTCACAGAGTACTGAGAAGCGAGTAAATAAAGAAACAATAAGTAAAAAGATAAAAGATCAAAATTTTATAAATGGAGTAAAAGCAGCAATTCCAATAGTTTTGGGATATCTACCGATTGGTATGGCTTTTGGTATGCTTGCTGTTAGTAAAGGTTTATCTGCACTTCAAGCAACATTAATGTCTATTTTTATTTTTGCCGGTTCGGCTCAGCTTGTTTCAATAGAAATGATAGCATCAGATGCCGCTGTAGCGGCTATAGTTGCCATGACCTTTCTAGTTAATTTAAGACACTTACTTTTATCTGCGTCATTAAGCCTGCATCTTAGAAATTTACCAGTTTATTATTATCCTTTTCTGGGCTTTTTAATTACCGACGAATCTTTTGCCGTTGGAATGAGTAAAATAGGTAATCAACAAAATAAGCATAGATTTTTCTTTGGTCTTGGGTTAACTGCATATCTTGGTTGGGTTTCTAGTTCTGCTATTGGAGCTTTTTTAACTGGATTTATTAATTTTGGAAGTAGTGGAGCTTTGGATTTTGTTTTGCCAGCGATGTTTATTGTTTTATTAGTGATGCAGATTAGTTCAAAAAGTGAAATTATAGTAGGAGCTTTTTCAGCTTTACTGTCAGTTTTCTTTGCTTTAACTATCAACGGCAGTTGGAATATTATATTAGCTACTGTTCTGGCTTCTTTTTTAGGGGTGTATATCAGTGGAAGTAATTAAATTTGTTTTAATGATTATTGGTATGTTTGTTGTTACATTTATTCCAAGAATCATACCACTGCTCTTATTGGGAAATAAAGAACTTCCGGAAAAAGTTGTTCTCTGGTTGAGTTTTATTCCTGCTGCTGTTCTTTCAGCATTATTAGCACCTTCGATACTGCTTCGCAATGGAAGTGTTTATTTTAGTTTGGCAAATACATCTCTTGTTGCTTTTTTTCCAACACTGTTAGTTGCTTATAAAACCAAAAATATCTTTTATACGGTAAGTGGAGGTTTATTATTTTATTTATTGATTTCTCTATTGTTTTAGGCTATTAGATCTATATTATTTAACATAATAAAATAAAAGTGGGGGTTTTAAAATGGAAATTAAAGTAGATTTATTTAGTGACACAGGCACCAGACCTTCTCAAGATATGAGAAGATTCATGGCAGAAGCTGAGGTTGGAGATGAACAATTAGGTGAAGATCCAAGTGTAAATCGTCTCTGTCGCATGGCCTCAGAAATGCTCGGTAAAGATGAAGCGATTTATTTACCATCAGGTTTAATGGCTAATCAAATCTCTTTTGCTGTACATACCAATCAGGGTGATGAAATAATTATGGATCAGACAGCTCATCCGATACATTATGAGAGTGCTGCTCTTGCTGTTATATCAGGTGTTTCAATTAATGCTTTACAAGGTGAAGGTGGTATTTTTACTTCTCAACAGGTTGAAGAGGCGATTAGAGATAATGATTATCACAGTCCTCAAACTAAGGTGATTTCTATTGAGCAGACTACTAATTTAGGTGGGGGACGAATCTGGCCTCTAGCTAGAATCAAGGAAATAGCTGAGTTGGCTACAGAAAATAATTTAAAAATGCATATGGACGGGGCACGAATGTTGAATGCAGCAGTAGAAGCAGATGTTAATCCAGCTGAATATGGACAGTATTTCGATTCAATTTGGCTCGATTTAAGTAAAGGCCTTGGAGCTCCAGTCGGTTCTGTGCTGGCAGGATCAGCAGAATTTATTGAACAGGCTAGATTTTGGAAACAGAGATTAGGAGGAGCAATGAGACAAGCTGGAATTATTGCAGCTGGTGGTATTTTTGCTTTAGAACATAATGTTTCGCGGTTAAAAGAAGATCATAAACATGCTAAAATGTTAGCAGAAACAATTGCTGATCAAAAGGGATTAAATATAGATCCTGAAACAGTGGATACTAATATTGTTCTTTTTTCAGTAGCTGAGAACAAGACTGATTTATTTGCTGATAAACTTTTAGAAAAAGGAATTCGAGTTAGCAGATTAGATGGTAAATTAAGAGCTGTTACTCATTTAGACTTAAGTTTAAAAGATATTCGGTATGCAGTAAAACATATTGAAAAAACAGCAAAAGAGATTTTTGCCTAAATTAAATTTCAAAAAAGGCAGGATTTTAGGTTTCTGTCAAGAATATTTTAATATGAACTAAATATTAAAACTTAACTTTATTAAATTTAAAAGAGGAGAGTGAGTCCAATGGAACAGGTGTACGAAAAAAAGCGTGAACAGCTTCTTAGTGATCTCAGTGACATGAGTGAAGTAGCAGAGGGAATGCTGCAGAATGTAATGAAGGCACTAGAAAATGTAGATGTTGATTCAGCTCATGAAATTATAAGTAGAGATGATGTTGTAGATAATTATTTGATTACTATTGAAGAAGAGGTTTCGCGCTTGTTGACCCTGGATCAACCGCTGGCAGCTGATACCTGGTTTAGTATTGCAATGATTAAAATTGCAAATGATTTGGAACGAATAGGAGATCAAGCAACCAATATTGCAGAGATTTTGCTGCAATTAAAGCATGATGGCATTTTAAAACCATTAGTTATGATTCCAGAATTAGCAGATATAGTTAGAGATATGTTAGATGTAGTTTTAGAAGCATTTTCTACAAGAAATGCTGATCTGGCAGAAGCTGCCTGCAGAATGGATGAAAAAGCAGATAATCTTTATGAAGATATTTACCATAAAGCAATTAAAATGATTAGTAAAACAGAGAATCGAGAAGATATTAAACAAATAGTTCAACATATTAACTTAGCTAAATCTCTGGAGCGAGTTGGAGATCATGCTACTAATATTGGTGAAGAAACAATATTTTTTGTTACAGGTAAAAGAGTTAAGTATTAAATAGATTAATATAAATTTTGATTAAAAAAGGCCCTTTTCAGGGCCTTTTTTTAATCAGCTATATTTTTTATATTAATAAAATAATACTCCACCTGGTCCAATTGGTAAATTAAAGATAAACCAGATTATTAATAGAATTGTCCAGCCAACCATAAAGGCTATTGAGTAAGGAACCATTGTTGAAACAAGAGTACCAATCCCAACATCCTTATCATATTTTTTTGCAAAAGCTATGATAATTGCAAAATATGGCATTAATGGTGAAATAATATTTGTTGTTGAGTCACCAATTCTATAAGCCATCTGGGCGAACTCAGGTGAATACCCAAGCTGCATCAACATTGGCACAAAAACTGGAGCCATAATAGCCCATTTAGCAGATGCACTTCCAATAAATAAGTTAATCAAACCGGCTACTAATATAAAGACTATAATTAGTGGTAGTCCGGTAAAATTAATTGCCTGAAGAAAATCTGCACCACCTATTGCAAGAATTGTTCCTAATTTTGACCAGTTAAAATAGGCAACAAACTGTCCTGCTGCAAAAGCAAGTGTAATATAGCCACCCATACCAGCCATTGTTTCGTCTAAAAACTTTGCAACATCATCTCCATTTTTAATTGATCCAGTTTTCTTTCCGTAAGCAAGCCCAGGAATTAAAAAGAAAATTGCAATTAAAGGTACCATACCTCCAACAAAGGGAGTAGAGCCCATAATTAAATTACCTTCATCACTTCTTAAAATACCATTTTGGGGTACTGTCATTAATAAAATAACTGCTAAAGTAATTCCAAGCCAAATGATTGCTGATTTCAAACCGGCGTTTTCTTCAGCACTAATTTCGTCTAAATTTTCTTCATGGTCACCGGTATATTCGCCAAAACGGGGAGCAATAATTTTTTCAGTTACCCAGGTACCTATAATAGTTACTATAAAAGTTGAAGCAACCATAAAGTAATAATTAACTGTTGGGGGAATTGTATATCCCGCATCCAGCAGCTGTGCTGCCTCTTGTGAAAGACCAGCTAAAAGGGGGTCAAGAGTTGAAACAAGTAAGTTTGCACTATAACCTCCTGAAACACCGGCAAATGCCGCTGCTAATCCAACAATTGGATGCCTGCCTTTAGCTGCAAAAATAACAGCTCCTAAAGGAACTAAAACAACATAACCCGCATCTGAAGCTATATTAGACATAATACCAGCAAAGATCACAACTGCAGTAATATATTTATCTGGTGCACTTAAGACAGTTTTTTTCAGTGCTGCTGAAATCAAGCCAGATTTTTCAGCTATTCCAACACCAAGCATCGCAACTAGAACTACACCTAATGGAGCAAAGCCAGTAAAGTTTCCAACTGCTTCAGTAAATATCCTGCGAATACCTGATTTAGACAGCAAATTAACTGCTCTAATAGTTTCGCCAGTACCAGGATGCGTTACTGCAACTTCAAATAAACTGACAAACCATGATAAAACTAAAACAGCTAAAGATAATATGAAAAATAAAATAACTGGATGTGGTAGTTTGTTTCCTGTTCTTTCTATTCGATTTAAAAATCGATCTGTTAAGCTTAAATCTTTTTTCTTACCAAACATAATATCCTCCTCTAATAATATAATTATTTTAATACTTTAAGATAATAAAGCAATAAAATTTTAAGCCGCATTTTATAGTATATTAAATTACTGTAGTTTTTTCAAGTCAGATATTGCTTATTTTATTTTTGCAGTAGAAATTATTGCTCTTTTCACGACTTCAGCTGCAGCAATTCCTATCTGGTTAGTATCAGCTTTAAATTTATTAGAGGCAAGTGTAAATATGGTATCTCCATCTAAAAGAGTATGGACTGGATAAATTGTCCTACTTAAAGCACTATGTGCCATCATTGAAACTCTGTTGGCTTCAGATTTATTTAAAATTGCATTTGTTGTAATTACAATCAAAGTTGTATTGTGTCTTAAAAAACCTAGGTTGATTTTTGGCTTTTCGAGAATAACTTTTTCAGTATTTAAAAAATCTCCATTTTTATTCTTAGCTCCAGCAATAATTTGACCGTTATCAGGATTTTTTATGTCACCAAAGGCATTAACTACAGCCAACGCGCCTATAATAAGATTACCAATTTTAATTGAGGCGTGTCCAAGTAGAGTTTTGCTTGCATAGTTAATACCACTAATTTTTCCGCAAGTTGTTCCAGTGGCGGCTCCAATACTTTTATTTTTTTGCTTAGAGCTATTTGCCTGTAAACAGGCCTGGTATGCCATTTTTTGATCAGGAAAGTGGTTTGTCTTATATTCCAGGTCATAAACAACTGCCGCAGGAACTATCGGCACAACTCCACCACCTGTTTCAAAACCGATATTTTTTTCTTTTAAATACTTCATGACTCCACCAGCGGCATCTAACCCATAGGCACTACCCCCACTTAAAAACACGGCATTTGCCTGATCCACAGCTGCTCTACTGTCTATAAGAGCTATTTCTCTGCTTCCAGGTGCTCCCCCGCGGACTTCTGCTCCAATTGTAAAATTTTCTTCAGCTAAAATTACAGAACAACCTGTTCCAGTATCTTGGTTTTCAGCATGTCCAACTTTAATTCCTTCAACAGCTGTTATATCATTGTTCATTTGCTTCACCTCATACTCTATTATAAAGGAATCTTTAGTTTTATTAAACTACTATTTATC